>ONXW01000075.1 GCA_900321915.1 uncultured Eubacteriales bacterium | reverse complement strand
GCTGAAGGAGAAATACCGGGGGCAGCTGGAGATTTTTTCCGGCCTGGAGGGGGAGACCCTGGGGCACGGGGAAGGATATGAGAGGGCAGAGTACATCATCGGATCCACCCACTACCTGAAGACGGGGGAAGAGTATCTCTCCTTCGACAACACGGAGGAAGAGCTTGTCAGGATGTGCCGGGAATACTTCGGCGGGGATTACTACAGGCTCTGCCGGGCTTATTTCGAGACCGCGGCGAAGACCATCGACTCGATCCGGGAGAATCTCGGGAAGCGTCAGAGAGATATCCTGCAGGCAGGCGGCCCGGAACCCCTTCTGTTTGTGGGCCACTTTGACCTGGTCACCCGTTTCAATGACGCCATGCACTTTGTGGACGAGGAGGATCCCAGGTACCTGGGACCGGCCGCGGAGGCCATGGAATACCTGGTGGGGCAGGGCGTTCCCTTTGAGATCAACCTGGGGGCCCTCAACCGGGGCAGGAAAAAATACCCCTATCCCGCGCCGGCGCTCCTGAAAAAGCTGAAGGAGCTCGGGGGAGAGATTCTCATCAGCTCCGACGCCCATCACAGGGACCTGCTGGACGGCGGATTCCCGGAGGGAATCGCGGCGGCAAAGGCTGCGGGATTTAAAGAAGTCCTCATGATGGTGAGGGACGGGGAAGGAAAGGCAGCCTGGAAACAGGCTGGGATAGAGTGAGAGAGGGAAAATAGTTTGAAGAGGGTGTTCCGGTGAGGGGCGCGTGGAAGAAACTGATTAAAACAGAAGACAGGCAGCTGTGCCGGGAGGAATCCGGTGCAGCTGCCTGTTTTTTTCGAAAAAGCCTGGCGGCCTGGCAGGTCATATTACAGATTTGAGTAGAAAAGCCCTGTTGCCAGCTGCACGCCGAGCGACATGGCGATGATGCCGGCCCAGCAGCAGAATCCCATAATCAGGGGTTTCGCGCCTTTGCGGATGAGCTCTTCAAAGTTGGTGTTAATGCCGATGGCGGCCATGGCCATGGCGATAAAGAATTTGGCCAGGGCTTTCATCCGGGGCACGAAGCGGGTCATATAGAGGGCGGCCAGGGAATCATTGCCCGCGGATGCCCCGTTCATGGCGCTGAATGCGGTGGTGATGCAGGCGGCCAGGACGAAGAACAGGATGAAAAACGGGAAGATTTTCCGGATGGAATAATCCCCGGAGGCCGTGCCGGCCTGCTTTGCCTTATATGTCCGGTACATGGCCAGTCCCAGGGTGATGGGGATGATGGCCAGAGTCCTTGTGAGCTTGACCGTCACGGCGGCGGACAGGATGCCGTCGACGCCGTAGATACCCTCGGCGGTGGAGGCGGCTGCGGTGACGGAAGAGGTATCATTGACCGCGGTCCCGGCGAACACGGCAAACCCCTCGGAGCCGAGGCCCAGGCGGTAGCCCAGGGTCGGGAAAATCAGGGCGGCCAGCACATTGAAGAGGAATATGACGGAGATAGCCTGGGCGACTTCGTCGTCGTCCGCCTCAATAACCGGCGCGGTGGCCGCGATGGCGGAACCGCCGCAGATAGAGGATCCGACCCCGATGAGGGTGGATACCTTCGGGTCCATTCCCAGAACCTTCATCATCACAAATGCCACCACAAGGGAGGTGGTGATGGTGCAGACGATCACCGGGAGGCTCTTTGCCCCGACAGTGGCGATGGTGCCGAGATTCAGGGTGAAGCCCAGGATGACGACGGCCCACTGGAGAATCTTTTTGGATGTGAACTTAATGCCGGGAACCAGCTTCGGCCCCTCGGCCAGCCGGGAATCCAGCAGGGACAGGGCCATGCCGGTCAGGATAGACAGTACCGGGGCCCCGATGATTTCCATGGAAAAACCGCCGAAGTTTTCTCCCGAGAGATAGAAGGATGTCGCCGCGATACACGCGCAGAGCGCGATGCCCCTGATTTTATATTTTGCGAAATCCCCCACAAACTGCTGAAAAAGAGTCCAATAACGAACCATAGTTTTTCCCCTGTTAATTCCATATTTGCCGGAGAGGACGGAAGGACCTGTCCCCACACGGTCCGGCGCGCTGTTTTGACTATAACATGGCAGGGAAAATATGTCTAATAAGGAAACATAATTGCAGGAGGAATCAAGTCCCGCACTGCGCGCGCGCATCCCCGCTGAGAAAAAAGGAGGGGGGCTGCGTCTCCTGAAAACGCAGCCCCCGGAAAATGAAAACTACAGATGCTGTTTAGAACGGTCTCTCGGCGGTCGGATCGTCGAGGGCGATATAGTAGCCCTCCGGACCGGACTTCACCGGGTTAGCCTTGATCTCTTCAAGTTCCTCGTAGAGGTCGGAACCAAGGAAGTATTTTTCCGGCTCCCAGGGCTTCTCACCCTTTTCGATGGCCTCGAGGCCTGCCTTAACCTTTGCCGGAAGTGCCGGAATCTCGTGGATTCTGACGCCGCAGGCATTGTAGATGGCGTTCAGGACAGCGACGTGGCCGGAAGCCTGGAAGGCCTCGGAAGCGCCGGAGCATCCGAACGGTCCGCTGGGCTCGGTGTCTTCGATGTGGATGATTTCCATGTCATCCGGGACATCCTTGATGTAGGAGGTTCCCGCACCCGCCATGTTGGCGTGCTTCTTGACATCGCTGTAGTCCTCGCGGAGAGCGAAGCCGATGCTGTGCATGATGCCGCTGTAAGCCTGGCCGTTGACGGCGTCGATGTTGCCGACGGTGCCGATATCGTCCACGCAGACGAACTTGTCGCAGACAACCTTTCCGGTCTTGGTGTCAACCTCAACCTCAGCCAGGTTCAGGCAGTAGGTGTATGCCGGAGTCGGGTTGCCGATACCGGTGTTCGGATCCAGCTTGCAGATATCCGGGACAGAGGTGACTTCCCATTTGCCGGAGTACTTGGTCGGAAGGCCTTCGGCGACCATCTCTTCGTAGGTCCGGAAGGTGCCGTCTTCCTTGCGCATCGCGTCAAGCATCTTGTTTGCCGCGACGATGGTAGCGTTTCCGTCCATGTAGTAGGAACGGCTTGCGCCCGCCATACCGGAGTCCGGGCAGATAGCGGTATCGTTCTGGATAAGCTGGATGTCTTCGGGTTTCAGCTTGAGTTCCTTAAGAGCCTCAAGGGCTACCATCAGGGAACCGACGGAACCGCCCTGGCCCATGGTTGCCCAGGTATCGTATTTGATGAACTTGCCGTTCGGCTTCATCTCGAAGGTAACCTCGGCGGAGTCGCCCCAGCCTTCGGAAACGTTGAATCCGCCCCATGCGATGCCTACGCCGCGGCGCTTCTCCGGAGTGTCGAGCTCCTTCGCGCGCTTGAGGGCTGCCTCGTAGTACGGCTTCATGGTATCCATCATCTTCTCCATCGGATAGAGGAGATATTTCCAGCTGTTGATGTTGGTATCGCCTTCTCTCGCGATGTTCTTATAGCGGAACTCAAAGGGATCCATGCCCAGCTTCTCGGCCATCATATCCATGAGCGGCTCGCTCAGGGTGTATGCCTGCGGGGAACCGTAGCTTCTGTAAGCGGTACCGAAGGTGTGGTTGGTATTGGCAACACGTACAAGGCCGGCTACATCCGGGACATTGTACGGGAAGAATGTGAATCTTGCGGGCTTGGTCATGACATCGTCGCCGCCCCAGGAATAAGCGCCGTGATCCATACCGATATCGAATTCAGCCGCGATGATCTTGCCGTCGTTGTCGCAGGCCAGACGTCCGTTGGAGTAGGACGGGCAGCGCTTGCCGCTGTAGTGCTGGTGCTCTTCGTAGGTCATGGAAAGGGAAACCGGACGTCCGGTAACCACGGTGCCTGCGCAGGCAAGGGCAATGTCGCCGGCGTTGGTGGACCATCCGAAGGATGCGCCTGTCGGGTTCATGATAATGCGGAGCTTGTCCTTCGGAACACCTACCGCGCCGCCCAGACGGCCCTTGGAGGTGTAAACGCCCTGGGACTTGCACTGTACGGTCAGCATGCCGTCATCGCCCCAGTAGGACTGAAGCACGCAGCCCTCGATGGAAAGGTGCGGCTCACGGCTGGACATGAAGCTTCCTTCCACGACGTTCGGGGCATTGTCGATGAGTTCTCTTACATTTTCCGGATCCTCCAGGCCTACGCCCTTCAGGACCGGCTGCTCTGCGAACATGTTCGGGGTATCATCGTGTACGCGGGCCGCGTCGGGCATGACAGCCTCAAGGTAAGTCAGGGATGCGGGCAGCTCTTCGTAATCGATGGTAACCTTTGCGGCCGCGGCGCGGGCGTTGCGGGTATTGTCCGCGAGTACCAGGGCCACAACATCGCCCCAGCGGTGGATCTTCTCATCCTGGAGGATTTTGCGGGACGGCTTCATAACGGTACTTCTCTCATGGAACTGGCCCTCAGCCATGATGTTGGTTCCGCCGGCCTCGATAATGTCCTTCGCAACAATAACTTTGTAAACGCCGGGCATCTTTTCCGCTTCTTCCGTGTGAACGGCAAGGAGCTTGGCGTGGTGGGTAACCTTCGGCTGGGCAATGGCTGCGAACAGGGTGCCTTCCGGCATCTTCATGGCCTGGTCATCGCCGTAGTCCGCGAGACCGCAGACCTTTGCGAGGCCGTCAGGCCTTGTGAGCGGCTTGCCGAGGAATTCGCCTTCCTTCGGGGTGCGGGCTGTCAGGTCTTCCATGGTCCACTCGCCGCGGACAACCTTTGCTGCCGCCATGACAGCGTCGACGATCTGCTTATAACCTGTGCAGCGGCATACGTTCTTGGTCTTCTGGAACCAGTCACGAACCTGCTCACGGGTCGGGTTGTTGTTTTCTTTCAGGAGCTGGTAAGCGGAAACGATGAAGCCGGGTACGCAGAATCCGCACTGTACGGCGTTGTAGGTGATCCACGCCTGCTGAAGCGGATGCAGGTGCTGCGGGGTACCGATACCTTCGATTGTTGTGATCTCCGCGTAATCCGGGATTCTGTTCACGGGCTTGTTGCAGGTGCGCTCCACTTTTCCGTCAATAATAACGGAACAGGAACCGCAGACGCCGACACCGCAGCCTACCTTGCAGCCGGTGAGGCCCAGGCGGCGGATAACGTCGGAAAGTTTGTCCTTCTCGGGATCACACATGAACATGCGCTCGACGCCGTTGATAAAGAAGACTTTTTTCTTCAGAACCATGATGTTTCTCCTTTTTACAATGATAAGGTTTCTGGTGAAATGGCTCCGGCGTGTTTTTATTGCGGATGGGAATGGTTCGTTCGATTCACAAATAAAAACATAACGCCTTAAAATGACGCATCCCCCGCCGTCCGCAGCAGGGGATTATGCACATACAAAAGGATTCGTTACTGTCATTATAAAGAAAGTAAAAATGAAAAGGAAATTGAAATACATGAGCGGAACAATCGATACAGCCGATGGTTTTTCCGGAAAGCATTATGCGTATCCCATACCGTCCGGGCAGATAATCAAGACTGGAAGATGTGTTATATAAAGGTGATGAATATTGCATAAACAGTTGATAATTGACATTTAATTAACATACAACAATCTAAAATATCGATTTTGATCTCCGATTATTTCGATTTTACTTATTGATTCGCAGATCGTATGATGAAGTAAAGTAATGACGTGATTATGCATTAATATGCGGCGCAGTTAGTAGTTTTTAGTCCTGTTTATATTATCTGGGAGGTGTAAGGAATGAGGATTCTCAATCATCCGGTACTCGAATTTGAACACGGCCCTAAAGTCACGTTCACATTTGAGGGCAAAGAATATGAGGGTTACGAAGGTGAACCGATCGCGGCTGCGCTTCACGCGGCCGGCGTAAGAGAGCTTCGTGTCCATCATGACAGGCCGCGCGGACTGTTCTGCGCTATCGGCAACTGTTCATCATGTCTTATGGAGGTCAATGGCAT
>ONXW01000088.1 GCA_900321915.1 uncultured Eubacteriales bacterium | reverse complement strand
GATGGCCGCCGGGCATCTGAATCTGCACGACGGGGACTCTAAGAAGAGACGGAAAGAAAAATGTCACGAGGTCACAAGGATCTGCATGGAAATGGTCCGGGTGACGATTTTGTGAAATTTTTTTTGTTATTTTAACTCCAAAGTCAATACGTATTGCAAATGAAGGCTTCCATTTTAACTGATTTCCGGCATGTTGGACTCCTTATTTCGCTCTGATAGTGATATGATTAAACTGGAAAAAAAGACTTTCAGCTTAAGCATTGGAAGGGATTGGGATTAAGGAAGGTATACTATGAGCGTTTTCAGGGAAAAAAGTCTGAGAAGGATTTCTTCACCGGAGCAGATGGATGAATATATCCGGGTCACGACGCCTTCAGTGTGGATTGCACTCATTGCGCTGGCTTTGCTTATTGCGGGTTTTCTGCTCTGGAGCATCTTCGGCACAATGGAAACGCATGACGAGGGCGGCAATGTGCAGGAAGTCCACCCGATTACGTATGTGATAAACTGACCGGCATTTAAGAGGTGAGAACTGTCATGTCGAAAAAGAAACCTGAGCCGGTTACAAAAGGCGTTGCAAAAGTACCCGTTGTCATGCAGATGGAGGCCCTGGAGTGCGGGGCCGCCTGTCTCTGCATGATTATGGCGTATTATGAAAAATGGATCCCGCTGGAACAGGTGCGCAAGGACTGCGGCGTATCACGTGACGGAAGCAATGCTGCGAATATCGTGGCGGCTGCCGAGGGATACGGTTTTGAAGCAGACGGATACAAAATGGAGCCGGAAAGCCTGAGGGAAGAAGGCGTCTTTCCCTGTATTGTTCACTGGGATTTCAAGCACTTTGTCGTCTGCAACGGATTCAAGGGAAATAAAGTCTATCTGAATGATCCGGCGATGGGGGCCTACACCGTCCCGTTCGAACAGTTTGATGAGTCTTTTACCGGCATTGTCCTCTTCGTGAAACCGGGAGAAGGATTTGAACCGTCAGGGAAGAAGAGATCGATCTGGAGCTTTGCATCCGAGCGCATGAAAGGGGCAAAGGCCGCCGTTTGGTTTATGGCGATTACGACGTTGCTCTCATCCCTTTGCGGTATCCTGGCAGCCATTTTCTCACGCATCTTTCTGGACGAGCTGCTGCCGGGGAAGGAACCGCAGCTGCTCATCCCCGTATTGATCGGGATGGCGGTGCTTGCCCTGCTGCAGATCGCCGCGGCCTGGATCTCGGCCATCTATTCGCTCCGGCTGAACGGGAAGATGGATATTGTCGGGAGCAGCACCTACATGTGGAAGGTGTTCCGCCTGCCGATGGAATTCTTTTCCCAGCGGATGGCAGGCGATATCCAGTTTCGCAAAGACGCAAATGCCCGGATCGCATCACAGCTCGTGAATATATTTGCCCCGCTCCTTTTGAACGCCATCATGATGATCTTCTACCTGGTCGTCATGCTGCGGTATTCTCTTATCCTGACACTGATCGGCGTTACTTCTGTTGCGGCCCAGCTGATTCTTTCCAGAATCATCGCGAAAAGACAGGTGAACATTACCCGCGTCATGATGAAGTACAGCGGGAAGCTGTCTGGCTATACCGTCTCCGGAATGGAAATGATCGAGAGCATTAAGGCCAGCGGAGCGGAGACCGGATATTTTGAAAAATGGTCCGGTTACCAGGCGCTGATGAATTCACAGAATGTGAATTACGGAAAGCTCAGATACTATCTGGGCGCTGTCCCCGTCCTGATCTCTGAAGCTCTGAATATCCTTGTAACGCTGCTGGGCGTCTATCTCGTCATCCGCGGAGAGTTTACGCCGGGTATGGTTTTTGCATTTCAGGGCTTTTTGTCATCCTTCATGTCTCCGGCACAAGCATTGATCAGCTCCGGACAGCAGCTGCAGGAGATGCGTACGGACATGGAGCGGGTTGAGGATGTGATGAACTATCCGGATGACGTGGCCGTTAGATCTGAAAGCGGCGCAGAGACCGACAGGACCGCAGAGGCAGACAGCGGTGTAGAGGCAGACCGCGGCATGGCGCAGGAAGCGGAAGGCGAAACTTATGCCAAGCTCTCCGGGAATCTGACCATGCGGGGCGTGACCTTCGGCTATTCCCGGCTGGAGGAGCCTTTGATCAGGGACTTTCATCTGGAGCTGAAAAAGGGAAACAGCGTTGCCCTTGTCGGCGCCTCCGGCAGCGGGAAATCCACTTTGTCCAAGCTGATCTCAAATCTGTACCAGCCGTGGAGCGGTGAAATCCTGTTTGACGGAAAACCGGCTTCTCAGATCGACCGCAGTGTGTTCACGGGATCCGTGGCGGTTGTTGACCAGGATATCATTCTCTTTGAAGATCCGGTCGCGGACAATATCAAGATGTGGGACAGATCGATTGAAGACTTCGAAATGATCCTGGCAGCCAGGGATGCGCAGATTCACGCAACCATTATGCAGCGGGAAGGTGCATACCAGCATAAAATGCTCGAAGGCGGGAAGGACTTCTCCGGCGGTGAACGACAGCGCCTGGAGATCGCCCGCGTGCTGGCGCTCGATCCCACGCTCATTATCCTGGATGAGGCGACGAGCGCCCTTGACGCCCGCACGGAAGCAGACGTCATCCGTTCCATCAGGGACCGGGGGATCAGCTGCATTGTGATCGCGCACCGTCTGTCGACCATCCGGGACTGTGATGAGATCATTGTCCTTGATCATGGCAATGTCGCAGAGCGAGGAACCCATCAGGAGCTTTTGGCGATGCATGGCCTCTATGAGCAGCTCGTCACGAGTGAGTGATTAAGGGGGACCGAAGAGATGAGCTGGTTTGATGAGCAGATAAAAAGAAGAAAAGAAAGTGATCAGACAGCTGTCGAGGGATCGATCCGGGATATGGCCGGGGCGGTCCTGGGCCGCCGTTTCGTTCTTGCGGCTGATGAAGACCCCCGCAATACCGGTGACGCGATCACAGAGATACTGAGATACTATCATATGAACCCGAAGGGAGTTGCGGAAGCGGTCCGGGAGGCAGACGACGTGCAGGAGGCATTGGAGCGGATTCTGCCGCCCACCGGCATCACCCGGCGGAATGTATCCCTTAGCGGAAAATGGTACCGCGACGCCTCCGAGGCCATGCTCGGGGTAAAAAAGGACAATGGACAGCTGGTCGCTCTTATTCCGGACGGCTGGGGCGGATATCGGTACCTGGATCCGGACACCGGCCGGAAAGTCCGGCTAAAGAAAAAAACCGCGGATCAGATCGGCAGGGAAGCTATTGTATTTTACCGCCCTTTCCCGCAGAAAAAGCTGACACTGGGCAGCCTCCTGAAATACATGATCCACCTGATCTCCCTCGGGGACATCGTCATGCTGATCGCAGCCATGCTTACCGTGACCGGTGTGGGCCTTCTGGTTCCGTGGCTGAACAACAAGCTGTTTTCGGATGTCATATCTTCCGGCAGCACGAGGATGCTCATAGGCATC
>ONXW01000193.1 GCA_900321915.1 uncultured Eubacteriales bacterium | reverse complement strand
GATGACCTCATCGCCGACGGTGACATATCCGCCTGCGCTGGCGACCATGCCGTCAAACCCGTACTTCAGGAGGGGCGACAGCATCGCGGGATTCCTGCCGGTGCAGAGGAATACCTTATTCCCTTTTTCCTGGGAAGCCCTGATGGCCCGGAGGGCACTTTCCGGAGGTGTGTTGGATCCCGGTTCCGTCAGGGTTCCGTCAATGTCTACAAAAATCAGTTTCATATCTTTCCTCCGTTTCACCGGCTCGCCCGGCGCATTGTCCTTTATTCTGCAGGTTCCGGGATCAGGGAAGCTTTGTGAACAGCCAGACAAAACCGTGTCCGGGCAGCTCTACCGCGCGGGCTTCCCGTTTCTTGCCCGTCAGCATGTCTTTATAATCCTCTGGCTCATTGATCCAGGCTGTCTGGGTATTCTCGCTGAAGTTGAAGAGGGCGATAAGCTTCTCCTTGTTGAAGTATCTCCCGATGCCGAGAATATGATCATTCCAGGGTTCCAGCGTCCAGGTATCCGCGCGGTCGTCGAACACGTCGTTTGAGGCGCGCAGCTTTTCCAGCTTCCGCAGTGCCTTGAAAATTCTTCCCTGCCTGGTCGCCCGGAAGCGTCTTGCGGGCGCCTCATCCCACCGGAAGTCCCCGCGGTGCAGGTATCTGCTGTCCGCCGCCTTATCCGGATCCTCATGGTAGGTGTAATCGTTCAGCTGGCCGATCTCGTCGCCGCTGTAGATCACCGGGATCCCGCTCTGTACCAGCAGGAACGCGTGCAGCATGATATCGAGGTTAATGGCGTGATCCAGCTTCCAGTCGTTCTTCTCATATTCGGCCGCCTCAATCCCGCAGAGAGAAGCAGTGGTGCCGCAGAGCCTGGCGTCCCCGAGGGTCGGGTCATCGTTATAGAGCTCGCCGCGGCAGTCGCTCCCCCAGAAATGTCCACGGAGGTAATCGTTCAGGTATTTTTTGTGGGGAACCTCCTCCATGCCGAACTGTTTGAGGAATGCGTAATCGAGTCCCCAGCCGATATCATCGTGGCAGCGCAGGTAGTTCAGGAAGGTGTAGTCCTTCGGGAGCGCAGCCACCGCGTCCAGCTGGTGCCTGAGGAGCCTTACGTCCCTGGTGGCAACCGTGTGCCAGGTGCTGGCCATGGTCGTCACATTGTAGAGCATATGGCATTCCGGTTTCTCCAGCGTCCCGAAGTAGGGGACTACCTTGGAGGGTTCCATCACGACCTCGCCCAGGAGCAGGGTTCCGGGGCAGACCACCTCGGCGGCCATGCGCATAAGCCGCACCAGGGTATGTACCTGGGGAAGGTTCCTGCAGCTGGTCCCCAGCTCTTTCCAGATATAGGGAACCGCGTCCAGACGGATAATGTCCACGCCGTGGTTGCACAGGAACAGCATATTGGCGGTCATATCATTGAAAACTACGGGGTTGCAGTAATTGAGATCCCACTGATAGGGGTAGAAGGTGGTCATGACCACCTTCCCGGCCTCTTCGCACCAGGAGAAGTTTCCCGGCGCCGTGGTGGGGAATACCTGGGGCATGGTCTTTTCAAACTGTTCCGGAATGTCCCAGCTGTCATAAAAGAAATACCGGTCCTGATATTCCTTCTCCCCGTTCCTTGCGCGTTTCGCCCACTCGTGGTCCTCACTGGTGTGGTTCATCACGAAGTCAAGACAGATAGCCATTCCTTTTTTATGACACTCCGCGGAAAGATCCGCGAGATCTTCCATCGTACCGAGCTCAGGCTGCACTCTGCGGAAGTCGGAGACCGCGTATCCGCCGTCACTCCGCCCCTTAGGGCTCTCCAGGAGGGGCATCAGGTGCAGGTAATTGACGCCGCATTCCTCAATATAACCCAGATGCTTCTTAACGCCCTGGAGCGTCTTTCCGAAGCAGTTCGTATACATCAGCATGCCCAGCATCTCGTTGCTTTTATACCAGTCATCCGCCGCCTCGCGGGCCCTGTCCCAGTCCCGGAGCTGCTCATCCCTGTCCGAGTAATAGCCATACAGCATGTCACAGAAATAATCAAAGGCTTTTTCGTCGTTATGATACAGCTCGGAATAGAGCCATTTCATCTCTTCAAAGTGTTTTTCCATTCGTCCGGCAAATTCCGGCTCCCAGTTTTTTGCTTCAAACATAAATGACCTCTCTGAAAAATATAGAGAAAACCTGCGGTATCAATTTAACGCTTTATAACAGCATATTTATTATATTATAAAAGAAATCGTACTCCATTCACAGCACAAACCACTCGGTGGTTCTACTAAAAAACATGGGTAAATTTTGTGCATTATGCCCAATCAAATGGTTGCTGTCCGCCTTGCCGAAAAATACGCGTTGCTGATTTCATTCAACCATGATACGATTATTCAAACAGATTCTGCGGAGGTTTGAGATGAGCGCGGTCAGTGTGGGTGAATTGGTAAAACGTGCGAAAGGAGAGGACCGTTCCTTAAGAGAATATGCGCGTGATTCCGGGGTGGACGCGGCGATTATCTCCAAAATGATAAACGGGACGTATATTCCGAAAAAGCCGGGGATCTATGAAGCTTTAACAGGCCGGCAGGCATCTCCGAGAGGCGGCGTAACCTGCCGGCAGCTGATTGCGGCCGCAAATGCGTCCAAGGATTTTCAGAGCGGCATGTCCGCCGGTATGTCTGCCGGCATGCTGGCAACACTGGATGATATCCCGTCCTCTGCCATGATAAAAGTATTGAAAGCCAGGGGAATACCCATAGACGGTATCGGAAAGTCAGAAGTGATTTCTTCCGCATTAAAGCCGGAAGAAATCAGAAGAGTACAGCTTCTTCAGAGCAGCATGCAGCGGTTTTCAGCTACCGCAAACGGGATTATCCTGGGAAGTCTGGGGAAAAAGGGACTGACATTCCAGATCGTCCATACGGATGGCGCTGAAGTGGACGGAATTCATTTTGATACCTGTGTGAGGCTGATGAACCATGAAGTCTCGGAATATCTGATCCGGTATGCATTCATTCCG
>ONXW01000417.1 GCA_900321915.1 uncultured Eubacteriales bacterium | reverse complement strand
TCCTTGCCTCAAGGATCCTGTACATAAAACTTGCCTCCATAAAAATACACGCTGATCCCGGATGTTTCGCACCGCCAAAACCAACTGGCGCCGCGCATCACATCCGAGCTGCACAGGCCATATGGCTGTTTACAGACAAATGGCAGTATAACCCTGCAAAACAAAAGTTGCAAGCCTTTTGACAACCGCCGGCTGTATTTTTATCCGCCCTGCGCACCGTCAGGCTGCATATTATACATCTCATCAGGGGGTGACCCCCGCCTCTTTAGACGGCGGGCAGCTTTCCCGTGCATGATCCGGCCGCGTATTACCCGTTCTGCTCCAGATAGTTTTCGAACTGCTCCATGCTCATCTCGACCTTCCTGGGCTTCGTTCCCTCCTCAGGTCCGACCACGCCGGCTTCACTGAGCTGGTCCATGATCCGGGCCGCCCGGTTGAAACCGATCTTGAACCACCGCTGAAGCATGCCGATGGTTGCCTTGTCCTTCTCGATCACGAAGCGCCCTGCGTCGACGAACAGGTCATCTCTGTCCGAGCCGCCGCCTGCCTGGGTGGAAACGGAAACGCTCTTCGCCACCTGCTCCATGCGCTCCGCCATCTTCCTGTCTGAGGCGGTATCGCCGTTTTCCTGCTTCAGGTACTCCACGATTTCGGCGACCTCCTCGTCAGAGACGAAGGCGCCCTGCACGCGCAGCGGCTGTTTGTAGGTCTGCGGCGAGAAGAACATGTCGCCGTTGCCGAGCAGCTTCTCCGCGCCGGTCTGGTCCAGAATCGTGCGGGAGTCCACGCCGGAAGATACCGAGAAGGCGATCCTGGAAGGCATGTTGGCCTTGATCAGTCCCGTGATGACATCCACCGACGGGCGCTGTGTGGCGATCACCAGGTGGATCCCGGCTGCCCTGGCCAGCTGGGCCAGACGGCAGATGGCATCCTCGACCTCGGAGCTGGCGACCATCATCAGGTCGGCAAGCTCATCCACAATGATCACGATCTGCGGCAGCTTCTGCGGTTTTGTCTCCTCCGGCACGTCGTCGCCGAGCGAAGCGATCCTCGCGTTGTATCCCTTCAGGTCACGTACGCCCGTGTCCGCGAATTTCTGATAGCGCGCCATCATCTCAGCCACCGCCCAGTTGAGGGCCCCGGCTGCCTTCTTCGGATCCGTTACCACCGGAATGAACAGATGCGGGATGCCGTTGTACACCGACAGCTCCACTACCTTCGGGTCGATCATGATCAGCTTGACGTCCTCCGGTTTTGCCTTGAAGAGGATGCTCATGATCAGCGTATTGATGAACACGGATTTGCCGGATCCGGTAGCGCCCGCAATCAGAAGATGCGGCATCTTCGCGATATCCGAAACAATAATGTTTCCGCCGATGTCCTTGCCGACCACGTAAGCCAGGCTGGACTTATGCTTCCTGAATTCACCGGATTCGAGAAGCTCGCGCAGGCCGACTCCGCTGGGCTTCTTGTTTGGCACCTCGATGCCGACAGCCGACTTGCCCGGGATGGGGGCCTCGATCCGGATGTCGGTAACCGCCATGTTGAGCATGATGTCATTCTGCAGACTGACGATCTTGCTGACCTTCACGCCCATCTCAGGCGTCAGCTCATAGCGGGTGACCGAAGGCCCGCAGGTCACATCCGTGATCTTAACGTTCACGCCGAAGGTCTTGAACACCTGCGCCAGTTTGGCAGCCGTCTCCCGCAGTTCTTCCTCGGTGATCCCTCCTTTGGACCTGGTCTCATTCAGAAGATCCGTCGTCGGGAAAACATACTCCTTCTTCACGGCAGTCTCGCCCATGGCGATCTCTCCTGCCACCTGGCTGACTCCCTCCGCGATTTCCTGCTCGGAAGCATGGGGGCGTCTGCCGCCCGGCGAAGAAGCAGTCCCTGCTCCCGCACTGCTGCCCGCGCCGCCGCTTCCCGCCGGGGCCTGGCCTGGCCCGCCCTGCCCGCGGCCGATCATCTCATCTGCTTTCCGGGCAGCTTCCCTTAAGTCCTTCTCAGAAGTTTTCTCCGGATCGCTCCCGAGAGCTCCGGTTCCGGAAGAAGCAACCTTCCCGGAAGAGGTCGCGACCGTCTTGTCTGTCCTGCTGCTGAAGATGCTTCCGAAAAGATCACTCGCTTTTTTCTTTGATGCAGATGCCGGCTTAACCGCAGCCGTTTTCTCTACGGCTCTGTTCTCTGTCTGATCTGAACTCTCCTTCTGGCCGGAAGCATTCTCCAGGCCGCGGATCTTCAGATCCGGCGAAAAGATGGAATCCATATCACCCGCTGCGCCCTGCACTGCAGTCTCCGGCTTCTGCGCCCTCT
>ONXW01000219.1 GCA_900321915.1 uncultured Eubacteriales bacterium | reverse complement strand
GTGTGCCCGCATGTCCCTGCTGCTGCGCCGCATGCCCTACGCGGACTGGCTCACGGAAAAATGGCAGAAGGAAATGGAGAAGATCGAAGGCTGCCTGGGCTGCGGCTCCTGTATGTCCAAATGTCCCTACGGCCTCAACACCCCTGCCCTGCTGAAGAAGAATCTCGCGGATTACCGGAAGGTCCTCGCCGGTGAAGTCAGCGTCACCAACTGAACGACACGGCAAAACATACCTGCGCAGCATAGAAAAAAACCGGAGACAAACTCGCTTGTCTCCGGTTTTTTTCGCCAAAATGGTCATAGCACCAAACACCCCGGGCTGCCCTGTATCCGGGACCGCGAAGAGCGTTCAATTCTCTGGAATGGCTTGCAGAAGCTGTCATGTCGTAAACAACAGTGATTTCAGCAGCAATATACAGATTATCTATCCTGACCATCGAAAAGAACAATATACGAAATATACCCATAATAATTGACATATATTGCGGAAGGATTATACTGAGACCGTATCCAAAATCCCGGGAATGTTTTGGAATGTAACATAAGACAACTTGCTGATTCTCCAGACACTTTCAGAGCCTGAGAGGGCCTGGGGGGAAATAGTGAAAAAGTGAAAAGGAGATCAAATGACTGTTACATTTTCAAGCATCTTTAATGATCTGATCTTACTGTTCAGCTTCCTTCTTGCCGGCTATGTGATCCGCGAGCTGGTGAAACCGATCCAGTGGCTGTACATCCCGGCTTCGGTCGTCGCAGGTGTCATCGCTCTGATTCTCGGGCCGCAGGTCCTTGGCCTCGTCACGATCCCGGAGACCTTCGGTTCCATGGCCGGCGTCATGATCACCATGGTCCTGACCGCATCCGTTATCGGCGTTGATTTTGACAGTTCCAAGGCGACTTCGTATCTTGCACACCTCTGCATCATGGTTTCCATTTACGGTATGCAGATGTTCGTGGGAAGCCTGTTGGGCAATATCATGGAAGGCATGTGGCCGGACCTGCCCTTCGGCTGGGGCACAGAAGCGGTCTTCTCCTTCTGGGGCGGCCATGGCACCGCAGCCAGTGCAGGCGCAGCCTGGGAAGAACTTGGAATTGAAGGAAATACTTCCATCGGTATGATCATGTCGACCATCGGCGTGATGTGCTGCTTTATCGTCGGAATGGTCATCATCAACTACGGTGTCAGAAAAGGCTGGGCGACACAGGCTTCCAACGACCATGAGAAGAACCCGAATTTCTTCGGCGGCCTCATCCCGGTGGAAAAGCAGAAGCCTCTCGGAATGCAGCGTGTCCCGGAATCCGGCATTGACAACTTCGCGCTTCAGCTTGCGATCGTCCTGAGCTGCATGCTTCTCGGAAACAAGGTCATGGGTGCAGTCAAAGCTGCGATCCCGGCACTGAAGTCCCTTCCGGGACTGATGAACGGTATCCTTGCCGGTATGCTTGTCTGGAACATTATCAAGCGCACCTCCCTTAAGGGATACGTGGACCGCGCTACCATCAACCACATCTCCGGCCTCGGCCTTGAGATCACCATTGTTTCCGCAGTCGCCACCATCAACCTGAAGATGGTCAGCGCGCTGCTGGTACCGATCCTGCTCCTCAGCGCTGTCATCATCGCGCTCACCGCAGTCATGTGCCTGGTTCTGTGCCGTTCCTGGCACCGGTCCAACTGGTTTGAGAAGTGCATGGGCTCCTTCGGTGCTTCCACCGGAAACGTTCCGTCGGGTCTTGCCCTGATCCGCTGCGTGGATCCGTCCGGAAACACCGACGCAGCAGATACCCTTGCCGTCGGAAACTCGATCTGGTCTCCGATCTACGGCTCCATGCCGGGTCTGCTGCCCATGTTCGCGGTCTCCATCGGTGCACATGTGCCGGTCGCTCTCGGATTTGCGTTCTTCGCGATCCCGATCGTGATCGGAACCATCTTCTTCCGGAAGAAGTAATTTCCCGGACCGGGCCGTGCCGGACAGAGTGTCCGATTCCGGCCGGAGCATTCGATTCCAGCCGGATACAGAAAGAATCACAGACGGCGTGCCCGGGCTATGCCCGGCAAGCCGTCTGCAGGAGCAACAAAAACAGACCCGGAGACAAGCGAACCTGTCTCCGGGTCTTTGTTTATCACAATACGATCTTACTTGTTGTAATTCACGATGGTGCCGAAGTCGGGCTTCAGCGCTG
>ONXW01000167.1 GCA_900321915.1 uncultured Eubacteriales bacterium | reverse complement strand
TCTTTGCCAGCTCGAAGGCGGTGGCACAGCCGACGATTCCTCCGCCGATGATAATTACATCATATCCTGCTTTCATCTGCCTTCGCCTCCCTTCTCTTCCTCTTCCTTCTGCGCTTCCAGGTACGCGTCCGCCAGGACACCCATGGAGATGGGTTTGGTCGGGGGACGGAATGTGGACATCAGCACTTCTTCCATCGGTATCTTATAGTAATTAGAGAGCTCCTGCGCGATAAGCATCCTGCAGGTCCTTCCCTGGCACGGACCCATGCCCGCGCGGCTGACTCTCTTGATCTCATCTATCGTGCAGTAGCCTTCCTCGATCAGCGCAAGGATATCCTCGCGTGTCAGGTCTTCACAGCGGCAGATGATCGTATTCTTGTTATCCATGTTCACACCGCCTTTCTACTGTGCCTGCACCGGCCGGATGTTTCTGACCTCCATGGCCAGTTCCTTCGGAACCGCAATGCCGATAACCCATGTCATATTCTTTTCACCGCCGGAGACGGCGCTCACGACCTCAAAGCATCCCACTTCTTTTCCGGAGCGGTCCAGAGCGGGGACGAATTCTCCCTTTTTCGGAACCGGCAGAAACTCATAGGGAAGCTTCACCAGCGCGCGATCCTCACTCCAGGTCATATCCACCACAAAGATGGCAAGTCCGGGACAGCGGGAAATGCACAGGCTGCAGCCGTTGCATACGTCATAGTCAATCTTCGGCGTCGCGTTGATGTCGGGTTCCACGGTGAGCGCTTTCTTCACGCAGGCCTTCGCGCAGGGATTGCAGGGAATCTGCTGGAAGCATTCGGTGATGGCAAATGCGCCCTTCTGCATTCTCTCCTCGGAGGGAAGTACTTTCGCCAGGTCTTCCGGCGTTGGAATTCCATTCTGATATAACATTATCTCCGACCTCCCTTCGCAATCTCCTTCTCCAGTCCGGCGCGGATCTTGCCGCCCATCGGGCCGGAACGGAGCACCTCAAGCTCCTTCACCGCTTCCGCCTTAAGCTCCGCAGCTTTCTCCTTCTCATATCCGAGGCTCTCCGCCGCAGCGTAGCCGGCAATCTTTCCTTCCACCATGGCTGCGGAAGCTTCCTCGATGCCGGTCGCATCGCCGGCGACATAAATGCCGTCGACACTGGTCATGAGATTCTCGTCCAGGACCGGCACATGTCCGGACAGCTCCCGGATGAATTCCATGTGGCAGCCCGCCTGCCACAGAAGCTCTGTCAGCGGGGTGAGGCCCACCGCCAGGCACAGGGTATCGCATTTGATATCCTCTTCCGTGCCCGGAATCTGCTGAAACTTATCGTCAAGCGCGACAATGACCACGCCCTCCAGCTTCCCGTCGCCGTACGCTTCCTTGACCGTATATCCGGTGCGGATCGGCACGCCTGCGCGGGCAATCTTGGAGGCATGGACGAGATAGCCGCCGATCTTCGGCGCCGCCTCCACGAGGCTCACCACATTCACGCCCGCCTGCATCATCTGATAGCTGACGATAAGGCCGATGTTTCCGGCGCCCACCATCACGGCCCGCTCGGCCGGAAGGACACCGTAGACATTCATCAGGGTCTGCACCGCTCCCGCGCCGTAGATTCCCGGGAGGTCATTGTTCGGAAACTCCAGGAACTTTTCAGACGCGCCTGTGGCCACAATGGTCTTCCGCGGGCGGAATTTCAGGTGCCTGTTCTCATGGAGCACGGTCACAATGCCGTCCTCGTAGATACCCAGCACATCGGCGTCCGTCAGGAGCTCGACATTGGGATTCTCCTCAATCTTTTTCATCAGGAACTCACCGATGTGAATCCCGCGATCCCCGGCATACTGCTTCTCAGAACCGAAGAACTTATGGGTCTGCTTGACCAGCTGGCCGCCCGCGGCGTCATAGCGCTCGCACAGGACAACCTTTGCCCCCATGGAAGCCGCCGCGTCCGCAGCGCACAGTCCGGCGGGACCTCCGCCGATAACCAGGACCTCAATGTCTCTAATCATTGCGGACAACCCCCTTTCCTTCCTGTTCGCGGACATCCATGTCCGCTTTCACCTTGGTGATACAGACTCTGACATTCGGCTCGCCGTCTACCGTCATAAAGCAGGATGAACAGTTTCCGATGGCACAGAATAACCCTCTGGGCCTGTGCAGGTTCTGGCTGTGCCCCAGCTCGCGGATGCCTGCCGCGTGCAGGGCTGCCGCGATGGTCTCCCCGGTATAGCCTTCCACCGGGTCGCCGTTAAAGAAGAAGGTGACCTTCTCCCCACGCGCAAATTGCAGAATCGGATGTTCTGAAATTCTCATCGTGTTTCCTCCCTTGTAGCTTGTGTATAATCGAGACTCTTTCCTGAGTCCTGCGTTCCCTGCATTCTCCTGAACTGATGGGGCGTCATCCCGGTTGTCTCCCGGAACACCCTCGTGAAGGAAGACGCGTTTGCGTACCCCACCTGCATGGCAACACTTATCACGGGATAATGCGTTGTGAGGAGAATCTCCTTGGCCTTCTCAATGCGGACCATACGGATATAGTCGCTCGGAATGCATCCCATCTTTTTCCGGAACACAGACGCGTAATAAGAAGGGTTGTAATTCTCCATCTCCGCCAGCTGCTCAACCCGGATATCCTCCGCGTAATTGTCATTGATATACCGGACGGACAGCATCCTGTCCTCGTTCACCAGCTTGTCGTAAAGATAATAGAACAGATATCGGAGAGATTCGTTCTGGGGACTGCTGGAATCCACCTCCTGGATAATGAGGTCCAGCAGCGGCTGCAGCTTCTCATCGATGTCCCTGACGAAGTGTTCCGTCAGGAACAGGAGGTCTGTGGCCTTCACCATCTCTTCCGGGATATTCAGCGTCACCGCCTTCCCGCTGCAGGAATAGTCGTGTTCCACCCCGGGCGGGATGAAGCCGATCTGCCCCGGCTTCAGATGGCACTCATTGTCCCGGAAGCGGAAGTAAAATTCCTTCTCCAGCACGATGATCAGGTGTCCGTGCGGATGCACATGGGTCTGGATTCCGGGATTGGTGTTAAATGCGTATACCGATATTGCCCCCATCATCCGCTCCTTCCCGCTCTCACGAATACGGTCAGACATACAGGCCCGAAGAACCCGCAGTCTCAGCCGCATTTACAGAATAGCATAATATCCCCTTAAAAAATGTGCTGTATCTCAGATATAATTGTACAACGCAATCAACTTTTTGAGAAGAAAGCAGAGAAGAAAATAAAAAAGGCGTTATCCCGGAAACCTCGGTTTCCGAAATAACGCCCGGATATCTTACAGTACCTGTTCCTCCTCCCGGAACGGAAGTCCGAGAGACAGCAGAATCCTGCTGCTTTTTTCTTTTTCCGTTTCCAGGATCATATCCTTTTCACGGAACCGGATTTTCACGCCCGGCACTTCCATGGCAAATGGGCACACGCCGTTTTCCGACTGGATGACCCTGGTAACCGGACGAATGCCGGTAATCTCGCGGAGAGGAAGGTATTCCCAGGAAAACCCCGCCGGAAAGTACAGCGCCTTTTTCCCGAGGCGGTACTTTTCCAGCCTTCTGCTTTCCCGGAAATCCTCCGTCACCCCTTCCAGAGTCTCACTTCCCGGAAGGGGCCGAAGCCTGTTGAATATCATAATCTTATCTTACGCCCTGTTCTTCTGGGCGGACAGTGTCTTAAAGGAGACAACCGCCAGGATGATGGACAGAACAACCAGCAGAACGGCAATGCTGCCCTGGATATAGTTCCACATGTCTCCGCCCGCGGAGAACTTCGCCATAATGGTCTGGATAAGGGATGTGATGGTGGCAATCAGCATGAATACCATCGGAATGTAGAACATTTTGTTGTTTCTTCCGGCATCGCCGAGCCATGCGCACACAGCCATCAGGCCCAGAGCTGCAAGAAGCTGGTTTGCTGCGCCGAACAGAGGCCAGATCTTGCTGTATCCGGTCATACCGAGGGCAACGCCCAGGACAACCGTGATGATGGTAGCGACATAAGGATTGGTCAGGACTGCTTTGGTTCCCTTGGCATCCTTTACGGTTTCACCCTCTTCCAGCCAGAATTCCTGGAACATGTAGCGGGCAAGACGGGTTGCGGTATCCAGGGAGGTCAGGCAGAATACGGAAACCGCCAGGACCAGCATCTGGTACATGACAGCCTGGACATTTTCCCCTGCAAAGGTACCGATCATGCGGGAGATACCGGTAGCAAACACAACAGTCGGAGAACCGAACGGAACCTCACCCTTCGGAACAGCCGCCTCTTTCCACACATACGCAACGGCGCAGAGGGACAGGACCGCGACCACGCACTCTACGAGCATCATGCCGTAGCCGATCATCTGCGCGTCTTTCTCATTGTCCAGCTGCTTCGCTGTGGTTCCGGAGGAAACCAGGGAGTGAAATCCGGAGATAGCGCCGCAGGCGATGGTGATGAAGAGTGCCGGGAACAGGGATCCGCCGGCAAAAAGGCCGTTTCCGCGGACCGCGGCATCACCGAAGGCCGGGATGTCCAGTGACGGATGGGCTCCGACCACGCCGATGACCGCGACGATCAGCATGAAATAGAGCAGGAAGGAGCTCAGGTAGTCACGGGGCTGCAGAAGAATCCACACCGGTGCTACGGAAGCTACCAGGATGTAGAGTCCGAGAACCCACATCCAGGCATTGTAGGACAGTGCGACCGGATGGAAGTTCAGGCCGATGGCCACGATAATGACGATGCCGATGACGCCGCCGACGGTTGCGGGACCGATGGGCATGTTCTTCCGGTAAACCATGTATCCGAAGATGATTGCCAGGACAATGAACAGAAGGGAAATCATTGCCGTGGAAAGATTTGCCTCCAGAGCCGCTCCCTCAAGGGCATTGCCGGCCGCGTTGGTCGCGCCGAAGGTACCGGCAACGATGGAAGCGAAAGCCGCGACAACCAGCAGCAGGGTCAGGTACGCGAAGGTGATGAACAGTCTCTTGGCTGTCTTGCACATAGAGCTGTCGATGACCTCGCCGATGGACTGTCCTTTATGGCGGACAGAAGCAAACAGAGCGCCGAAATCATGGACACCGCCGAAGAAGATTCCGCCGATGATGACCCAGAGCAGAACCGGCACCCAGCCGAAAGCTGCTGCCTGGATAGGGCCGTTGAT
>ONXW01000086.1 GCA_900321915.1 uncultured Eubacteriales bacterium | reverse complement strand
TCAGCTCCCGACGGGACTCGAACCCGTGATCTATTGATTACGAATCAATCGCTCTACCGACTGAGCCACGGAAGCATATTGATATATAGAACAAGCTCGAACCGCAGGGGATTCTCGCTTAAACAAAATGCTTTGGATTTTCATCCAAAGCACCCTGAGTGACCTGACCGAGAGTCGAACTCGGGATTACAGCGTGAGAGGCTGTCGTCTTGACCACTTGACCATCAGGCCTTATTTTTGATTAAAATCGAGGCGACAAGATTCGAACTTGCGGCCTCTGCGTCCCGAACGCAGCGCTCTACCAAACTGAGCCACGCCTCGATTACAAACGCTAGTATAACGCAGAAGCCGCTGAATGTCAACTTGTTTTAACCAAAAAATTATTGAAAGATTACATACAATTTCAACAATTATTTTCTGTTACTTTTTCTCGTTAGACTGCTTCCGGAGGGTCGAAATCAGGTCTGCGTAGGAGCGGACCAGATCGCTTCCGGTGTCTTCCGCCACCGCCCTGGCGATGGACTCCGCGCTCTCCAGGGAGGAGGTTCCGCGGAACTCGCTGTCCCGGAGCACCATGCCGAATTCGGCCAGCGAGATGGCAAGGGCTGTGTTGTCCCCCGGCAGATCGCGGAAGTCTTCCTTCAGCACCGGTTTCTCATACAGCTCGCTTCCCGCGCCGGTCTTCGCGCTGTTGATCTCCTTGTAGCGCACCGCCACCGTGCAGACGTCCGTCGTGTTGCCGGATGCCCCGGTTGTGCTGTATTTCAGGTCCGGGGAGGATGTCACGGAATCCGCGCCGGCCGGCACAATCTCATAGAGCGCCGTGACCGTCTTTCCGGCTCCCACTTCCCCGGCATCCACCTTGTCATTGTTGAAGTCCTCGGCGTTCAGGATGCGGCTCTCATAGCCCAGCAGCCGGTATTCCTTCACCAGGTTCGGATTGAATTCCACCTGGATCTTCACATCGTCCGCCATGGGGATCAGGGTGCTTGCGCTCTCCTCCACCAGGGCCTTCCGTGCGTCCGCCATGTCGCCGATGTAGTGATAGTTGCCGTTGCCGTTTTCCGCCATCACTTCCATCTTGTTGTCTTTCAGGTTCTCGGAGCCATAGCCGAGGATGGTGAGATAAACGCCCTTCTTTCTCCCTTCCTCCACGATATCCTTCAGCTGCCCCTCGCTGGTCCTGCCGATATTGAAATCGCCGTCCGTCGCGATGATCACCCGGTTTACACCCTTGTCGATATAGCTTTTCTCCGCCATGTCATAGGCCGTATTCAGCCCGAGAGCGCCGTTGGTCCCGCCGCCCGCGGAAAACAGCACGGTCGCGAGCCCGTCAAAGATCTCTTCCTTCTCCCCGCAGGGTACGCTGTCCAGCACTATGCCGTTTCCGGAAGCATAGTAAATAAGGGAAATGGTATCTTTCTCGTCAAACTCCTCCAGCATGTCCGCGTAGGCGCTCAGGGCCAGGGGGAGCTTGTTGATGATCATCATGGAACCGGACACATCCGTCACCAGGACAAAGTTGGTGTCGGGTTTCTCCGCCGCGTCATCCGCCCGGATGCCGATCCTGACCAGCTCATGGTCCCTGTTCCAGGGGCAGATGGTATACTCCGTGGACACGATAAAGGGCTCATTATCCACCCTGTCGGCGGTGTAGTCAAAATTGAAGTAGTTCAGGAGCTCTTCAATTTTTACCTCATCCTTTTCTATCTCATATCCGTCCAGGATGTCATACTTCACCTTCGTATAGCCGGCCGTGTCGACGTCGATGGAAAATGTCGACAGGGGGGATGTGCTGACGGACCGGAAGGGGTTCTCCGTGATGTCCCTGTATTCCGCTGTATTGAATGACTCCTCCGGCGGCAGGTCCGGCACATAGGGCTCCTCCCATGCCATACCGTCCTCTGCTGCCTCCTCTGTATATACAGCAGCGGAAGACGGAGCCGCCATAAAGGAAGTCATTCCCTTTCCTGCCATGGCGTTTACGCTTCCCACAGCCGAGTACGCGATGCCTTCTTCCTCCACGAAATCCAGCGCTCCCCGAATCTCAGGATGCTCTTCCACATATTTTCCGACCACCGGCTCCATTTCTCTCCAGAGCTTTGCCGCCAGGTTTTCGGCAAAGAGGGCTTTGGCCAGGAGATATGCGTCCATCTGATCCTTCGTGAATACATCTTTTTTCGCGAGCTCCCGCAGGGCCGCCTCTTCATAGCTCCAGATCTGCGCGGTCTCCAGGTTTTCCCATGCTTTTTTCAGGACGGCAGCCTTAAAGTTTTCGTTCATAGAGTCGAGCACTTCCTGCTCCTCGTCTGCTGTCAGATTCGAATTCCATGCGCTCCGTCCGCGGGGCTTTGCCATGCTGTTCAGCTCATAGACCGTGCCCGCCGCGCTGTCGTGTTCTTCGAAAGCGCCCTTCAGCGTAACCGAAGGTTCCCCTGCGGCCTGCTGGCCGGCCGGGGATTTATCCGGTTTCTCCGTTTCCGGTTCTGCTGTCTCCGGGGCTTCTGTCTCCGGCGCTTCGGCTGTCTCCGGCGCCGCGGTTGTCTCCGGCGCCGCGGTTGTTTCCGGAGCTGCTGTCTCCGGTGCCGCCGGCTGCGCGCAGCCGCCGAGAATGGCCGCCGCAAGCAGTGCCGCTGCCGCTGCTCTCAAACCTTTCTTCATCCTGTCTCCTCCTCTCTCAATTGCAATGTCGCATGTAAAAAAGCGGACATTCACAGCGTTTTGCCGTAATGCCCGCACTCTGCAGTGTGACGCGGGAATCCCGGCGGGGAGTATAAATCAAGCCTCGCTGCTGCAAAAGTCCCTTCCTGTCAGCAATAAAGACAGGAAAACCGGTCCCCGGGTCACATCTTTCCGATATTCTTTAAAAAGTAATGAACGCTTCTGTAGGAATGCCCGCTCACCCGAACAGCGTCCCCAGCAGCCCGTAGGAAATGACGGACATGATGACGGTGGCCATGATGACGCCCAGGATAATGGCCGCGAACGCCCTTTTCCGATCCATATGGATGAGCGCCGCCACCGCGGATCCCGTCCAGGCGCCCGTGCCGGGGAGGGGAATGCCGACAAACAGCACCAGTCCCCAGAATTCATACTTTTCAATGCTCTCCCGCCGCTTCATGATGTGCGTTTCCAGCCACACGGCGAAGGGCCGGAACATCTTCTGCTTTTTCATCCATTCCAGAACGGAAGAAAACAGGAACAGGATGAAGGGTATGGGTATCAGGTTGCCGATGATGCAGATGGGAATCGCCCGCAGAATCGGGATATCCAGGAGCGCCGGCGAGGATGCCAGAAGGCCTCCGCGGAGCTCCAGTATCGGCACCATCGAAATCAGGAAAACGATAGCCTCGCCGGAAAGCTTTCCGGCGAGGTGCTGTGTAAACCATGTAACAAGTGACTGCATAAAAAACTAGTCCTCTTTTTCTTCTTTCTCTTCGCCCCCGCAGCAGGCTTCTTCAGTTTTTCCGCCCCCGCAGCAGGCTTCCTCAGGCTTATTCGCCACAGCCTCCGCCGTCGCGGCCGCGGAATCAGCGGCCTCCGCAGCGCCGTGCACCGCCTTCTCGGCAGCGGCGCCGATCTCCTCTCCCATGGCTTCCGCAGCGGCCGCCGCGCCGGCAGCCATCTCTGTGGCCGCTTTCACGACATTGTCCGCCGCTTCCCCGACGGTCCTGGAAACCTCGTCAACCTTGCTGTCCATTTTGGCCTGGGTGTTTCTGGCCGCGTCCGCCCACTCTTCCGCCAGGTTATCCTCCTGCTTCGGCGGCATCTCCGGAAGCGGCGCACCGCATTTGCTGCAGAATTTCGCGCCGCGCATCACCTTGGCGCCGCACTCCGCGCAGATCCTGGTCCCTTCCAGCTCCATTATCTGGTTTTCCAGCTCTTCCACCTTAAGAAGTCCCTCCGAAATGGCGCGCACTTCCGCCGCATACCGCGGGTTATCCGTGCCTTTCAGCTGCTCATAGTAAGCTTTTCCCAGTTCAATATAGGCCTTATTGATCTTGTCCTTTTCCGCGTTGACCTTCGCTTTCAGCTGAAGGGCTCCTGTGATGTCCTTCGTCTTCCCGACCACGACCCTGCCGGTGTCGGAAAGGGCTTTTCCGAGATCATCAAAAAATGCCATGTGCTGCCTCCTTTGTTAAATATTCAGCAATTTCACACTCAGTCCAATCATAACGGATTTCCTCCCCCTTGTCAAACCGCGCCCGCCTTGAAGGGCGGGTTGAAATAGCCCACGAATTCTATTATAATCAAGGGGTTGCAAGCATTCAGGAGGATTTGCGGGGAACACCATGATACTTTCTGCCAGCCATATTACAAAAACATTTAACGGGAACGCGGTTCTCTCCGATGTGTCCTTCCACGTGGAGGAACACGAGAAAGCCGCCATTGTCGGCATCAACGGGGCCGGCAAGTCCACCCTGCTCAAAATCATCATCGGGGAGCTCACCCCGGATGAGGGGCTCATCACCATCACCCGCGGGAAAACCATCGGTTACCTCGCGCAGCACCAGGAGGTACAGGGCAGGACCACCATCTATGACACGCTGATGGAAGTAAAACTCCCCATCCTGGAGCTGGAGCAGCGCATCCGAAGCCTTGAACGGCAGATGAAAACCGCCGGGGGGGAAGAGCTGGATGCGATCATGGAGAGCTACACCCGCCTTTCCCATGAATTTGAACTGGAAAATGGCTACGCGTGGAAAAGTGAAATCACCGGCGTGCTGAAGGGCCTCGGATTTGCCGAGGATGAATTCTCAAAACCGGTCTGCGAGCTCTCCGGCGGGCAGAAAACCCGGGTCTCCCTGGGTAAGCTTCTCCTGTCCCACCCGGATATCATCCTCCTGGACGAGCCGACCAACCACCTGGATATGAATTCCATCGCCTGGCTGGAGACCTATCTCCTGAATTACAGCGGCACGGTCATCATCGTGGCCCACGACCGGTATTTCCTGGACCGCATTGCCGGCCGCGTCATCGAGCTTGAGGGCGGGCGCGCGTCCACCTACATGGGCAATTATTCGGATTACAGCGCCAAAAAAGCCATCGTACGGGCCGGCATGATCCGCGCCTGGCTGAACCAGCAGCAGGAGATCCGGCACCAGGAGCAGGTCATAGAAAAACTCCGGTCCTTCAACCGGGAAAAGTCCATCAAGCGGGCCGAGAGCCGGGCAAAGATGCTGGCGAAGATACAGATCATCGACAAACCTTCGGAGGTTGACGATGAGATGAAATTCTCCTTTGAGCCGGCCATCACCAGCGGAAATGACGTCCTCACTGTGACAGATCTCTCAAAGCAGTTTGACGGGGATGTGCTCTTCTCCGGCATCGGCTTTGAGATAAAGCGCGGGGAGCGGGTCGCCATTATCGGGGACAACGGCACCGGGAAAACCACCCTGCTCAAAATCATCAACGGCCTGCTTCCGCCGGATGCCGGCGAGGTCCGCATCGGGGCAAAGGTCAATATCGGCTATTACGACCAGGAACAGCAGAACCTGGAGATGGACAATACCGTTTTCGAGGAGATCTCGGACGAATACCCGGAGATGAACAACACGCAGATACGCAGCGTCCTGGCCGCTTTTCTCTTCACCGGCGAGGATGTGTTCAAGCGCATACGAGATCTTTCCGGCGGCGAGCGCGGCAGGGTCGCCCTCGCGAAGCTCATGCTCTCGGAGGCGAACTTCCTTATCCTCGATGAGCCCACAAACCATCTGGACATTACCAGCCGCGAGGTCCTGGAGAATGCCCTGAACGGCTATGCCGGGACGGTGCTCTGCGTCTCCCACGACCGCTATTTTATCAACCGCACCGCCACCCGCATCCTGGACCTGACCATGGGGACCGTCCTGAATTACATCGGGAATTATGACTATTACCTCGAGAAGAAGGATGTGACGGAGAAGGCGTATCTGGAGAGCAGCGCCCGCATTCCCGCGGGGCAGCCGGAATCCTCCGGGGAAATCGGGGCCTTTAGCCCTTCTGCCGGCGCGGCCGTCCGGGAAGACTCGGGAAAGCTCTCCTGGCAGCAGCAGAAAGAGATCCAGGCAAAACAGCGGAAACTCCAGAATGATTTAAAAAAGACGGAGGATGAAATCCACCGCCTGGAAACCAGAGACCAGGAGATCGATGAACTCCTGGCCCTGGAAGAAAACTATTCAGATGTGGATAAACTCGTAAAACTCAATGATGAAAAACAGGGAATCGCGTCCCGGCTGGAGACACTGTATGAACAGTGGGAACAGCTTGCGGAGCTGAATGAATCATGATCCCCCTTCAGAAGCAGCGGCAGGCCCGCTGCTTTTTTTCTGCAGCAGCTCCTCGTCCCCCGCAGGCCCGCGAATTTCCATCCCCTCCGTATCCAGGGCCATCATCGTGCCGTCATCGTTCATTTCCCCCTCATCGGGCTTCCTGGTCAGCGAGTATGTGCCCAGGAGACGTTCCAGCTTTTCCACTCCGGCCGGATCTGTCCTTCTCCAGTCCGCCCGGATGGCCGGGGTGCAGTAATCGTCAAACATGGCGGCAAACTGCCGGTCCGGGTCCTCTTCGTACCAGGAGGAATGGGGAGCTGCAAGTTCGCTTCCGTCAAGGTACCGGTAATAATCCGCGAGCACATCCGTCTCTTCCGTCATCATCAGGGCGATAAACTCCCCGAATCCCAGGCGCAGGGCCGCAGGGTCCGTGAATTTCAGCTTTTTGTAATTCTTGTCCAGCTTGTACCGGACGTAGTCGGTTCCCTGGTCCGTGGCGGGCGCGGAAAAATACGCCTTATCCGTGTAGAACATAAGCTCCCAGCCCTTCTGGTGGAAAAGCCGGATATATGAAGAGGGAATCTCCGAGCATATCTCCGTAATCTGCTCTTTTTCCCTGTCATAGGGGCGCCGCTCCCCGTACACGGTGATATCGCGCTCAGCCATGTGGACCCCGTCGGCGTTGTAATACCGCAGCTCTTTGTAATTGTCGGAAACAAGCTTCCCGTTGGGATAGAAGTCATAGAGCTTCCCGTCAATCATGTGCCGCGTCCCGTCATAGAGCCTTCCCCTGGCGTCAAACCAGTACCAGTCAGGGCCGGAGCTCAGCCAGCCCGTGTGAAATGCCCCGTTTTCATCGGCATAATACCAGTCGTTCCTGTCATAGTCCAGGAGCCATCCGCTCGCCATGGAACCGTCGGAATGGAAAAAATAGTACTGCCCGTCGATCCTGGTCTGGTCCGTCACCATTTCCCCGAAAGAATCGAAATAATACCATTTTCCTCCGTCGAAGAGCCAGGACTTTGTAAGCCAGGACCCGTCCTCGGTCCGGTAGCGCCAGGCCTTCCCTGTCTCTTCCCAGGTCCCGGCAGGCTCGCCGGCAAAGGCCGCTGAGGGCACCAGAAGAGAAACCAGTGCCGCAAGGGCCGCTGTGAAACGTATTCCGGACCGCATAGCTTCTCTCCTTTCCAATCTCCTGTTAACGTGTTATGATAGGATTCAGAATAATCTTTACCATCCGAGGGGAGGCTCCCAATGAAACGGAAAGCTGCGCTTTTTGCCGTACTGCTGATTGTACTGCTCTATCTCTCCGCCATCGTGTTCGCGCTGATGAAGAATCCGGCCGCCGAAGGCCTGCTCCTGACCTCGCTTTTCCTCACTGTCGTCGTTCCCGCCCTGCTTTACGGATATGTCATGTTTATCCGGCTGAACCGCAGGAACCGTGAAAACGACGAAAAACCCGAATAACCTGTTAATTATATAATAAGCCGGACGCGCGCCCTCAGGGAAACGGTCCGGCCTTTTATATTTCTCTTACCGCAGGATGATCTCGTCTCTTCCAGGACCATTGGATACCATGGTGATCGGGGCCTCAATCAGGCGCTCAATCTCTTCCACGTAATCCCTGCACTCCTTCGGAAGGTCTTCGTACTTCTTAATGCCGCGGATATCGCACTTCCAGCCGGGCATGGTCTTCCAGACCGGTTTTGCAATCTCCTGCTTCCAGGCAGGCGGGAACTCCGTGGTGACTTCCCCGTCAATCTCATATCCGGTGCAGATGTGCAGCTCGTCGAGATAACCGAGGGCATCCAGCACCGTCAGGACAACCTCTGTGGTTCCCTGCATCCGGACGCCGTAGCGCGTCGCGACCGCGTCGAACCAGCCGACCCTTCTCGGGCGGCCCGTGGTGGCGCCGTACTCTCCCTTGTCGCCGCCGTGCTTTCTGAGCATCTCAGCTTCTTCCCCGAAGATCTCGCTGACGAAGGCACCCGCGCCGACTGCGCTGGAATATGCCTTTACCACGGTGGTGATGTTCTTTATCTCATAGGGCGGGATTCCCGCGCCGACTGCGCCGTAAGCGGCAAGCGTGGAGGATGAGGTTACCATCGGGTAAATGCCGTGGTCCGGGTCCTTCAGCGTTCCCAGCTGGCCCTCCAGCAGGATGTTCTTCCCCTCTTTGATGGCCTTGTGCAGGTATGCCGCGGTATCGCAGACATAGGGTGCGACGATATCCCGGTATTCCGTCATCTGACGGTATACTTCCTCCGCGT
>ONXW01000048.1 GCA_900321915.1 uncultured Eubacteriales bacterium | reverse complement strand
TAGTTGCCCGGGTCGTCCACCATCGCGTAGAAAATCTCTTCCGCCACGGAAGGATCGGTGATGCCCATCTCCGTTTTCAGGAAATTTTCCACCTGCGGGATATCCCAGCCCTCATAGTTGACGCAGAGGTCCAGGTAGGCATAGATGCCCATGCTGGCCGCCTCCGAATGGGCCAGGTACAGCTTTTCTGTCTCCTTGAGTCTGTCATCCAGCCGGTACGCGTAAATCTGGGAATAGAGGCCCCAGCCCTCGGCGTAGCCGGTGGGAGTGGTGAGGTACCGGATCGGGATGTTCCCGTGCTTCCGGAAATAGACAGACTGGTACAGGTGGCCCGGATAGCCCTCGTGGGCCAGGGTCACAAACAGGTTGCCGGCCCCGTCCGAGTCCTGGTTGATATAGATGGAATTCTGCGTCTCCGTGCCGTCCAGCGCCGGGATAAAATAGAACGCCGGCGACATGATATCCTTCAGGGATTCCGGGACATATTTGATGGAATAGCTGGTATCGCCGATGTCCGGGAAATGCCCCTTTATCTCCTTTTTCAGGTAATCCAGGGCGACTTTCGGGTCCTCTTTCCCGGCGCCCGCGTCAAATGTCCGGTCAAAAATGCCCGAATCCAGCATATATGACTTGGAAATCGCCTCATAGTCTGACTGGATCCGTTGGTAAATGCGGTCTTTCAGTTCCTCCGGCGTGGAATCGGTCGCAACGGTGGAAGCGATGAAATAGGCGAAATACTCTTTCCCGCGCGGGAAACCGGCGAGCCCGAGATGGTTTGTGCCGCGGCCCTTGAGCTTCTCCAGCTCCTCGGAAAGCTTTTTATAGGCGGGAATCAGGTTTTCCTCCACGGCCTTTTCCATGCGGTCTACATAGTCCTGCTTCTCCTGTTCAGTCAGGTCAGGGAATGCTTCCAGCTTCTCGGGAAGGGACGTGACCAGGATGTTGTCCTTTGCCGGCACAAAATACGGGCCGCAGGAGGCTATGATCCGATCCAGGGCCTTGTCGTCCGGGGCAAGCCCGGCGTCGGCGATATCATTTTCCAGGGAAATGATGTCGTCGAAGTATTCGTCTATCATCTCCACGTACCGGATGGAAATGTCAATGTCTTCTTTCGTGTCAAAGCGGTATTCGGAAATATCCACGGGCAGCTGGTTCTGCATGCCGGTCAGGGGATTCAGCGGCTGGTTGTAGAGGCAGAGCCCCACCGCGGTCATGTCTGTCTCCAGCGCGTCCAGAAGCATTTCCCGGGTCAGCTTCTGCTCGTCCGTGAGTAAGTTTTCGTTGAAATTCCGGCAGGTTTCCAGGTCCGGCTCCAGGCTCTCCCGGTCTTCCTCCTCCGTTGTCGGGGAAATGTCGGGAAATGCGGGCTCGCTTAAGTCAATGCCGTACTTCTCCGGGTGCTCCAGCAGGAAATGGGTGGTGAGGAGGTTCATCTCCAGGGATTCCTTGAAAACCCGGTCGCAGAAAGCGTCGAAATCCTTCTGCACCTTTTCCTTTTCCGCAGGCGTCGCCTTCTCGGCCGCCGCCTGTTTTTCCGCGGCCACAGACTCCGCCTCGCTGGCCGCCCGGGCCAGGGACTCCTGCCTTGCCGCCTCCGCGGATTCCGCCTCTTTGGAGGCTTCCGGGGAGAGGGTGCTTTCCGCCGTCGTCTTTACTTCTCCCGCGGGGCGGGACGACGCGGTGGGATCCTTCTTTTTGCAGGATACGGTGCCGGTGAGCATCACGCAGGCCAGAAAGAGCGCGGCCGCGCGGACGGTATATTTATGGGAAGAGAATAAACTCATGGAGATTCCTCCGTCTTGTGGGCAGGCAATGCTGAATTAACGTATACCATTATAATATATCGGGGATTCTACTGCAAGAAGCCGGGGCGGCTTAAGGACGGCCCAAAGCGCCGCCGTTCTTGACAAAACGCCCTCGTGCGGATAGACTTGAATCATATGTTTATGGAGGAATTACCATGGAAAAGATTAAAAAACCTTACTATATTACGACGGCAATCGCCTACACTTCCGGCAAGCCGCATATCGGCAACACTTACGAGATCGTCCTCGCCGACAGCATTGCCCGCTACAAGAGGGAGCAGGGCTTTGACGTCCGTTTCCAGACCGGAACAGACGAGCACGGCCAGAAGATTGAGCTGAAGGCCCAGGAGGCCGGCGTCACCCCGAAGGAATTCGTGGACAGCGTCGCCGCCGAGATCAAGCGCATCTGGGACCTGATGAACACCTCCTACGACCGCTTTATCCGGACCACCGACCCGGACCACGAGATCCAGATCCAGAAGATTTTCCGGAAGCTCTATGAGCAGGGGGATATCTACAAGGACAACTACGAGGGCCTGTACTGCACGCCCTGCGAGTCCTTCTGGACCCAGTCCCAGCTGGTGGACGGCAAGTGCCCCGACTGCGGAAGGCCGGTGCAGCCGGCGAAAGAGGAAGCATACTTCTTCCGTATGAGCAAGTACGCGGACCGGCTCATTGAGCACATCAACACCCACCCTGAGTTCATCCAGCCCGTATCCCGCAAGAACGAGATGATGAACAACTTCCTCCTGCCGGGCCTGCAGGATCTGTGCGTTTCCCGCACCTCCTTCAAGTGGGGCATTCCGGTGGATTTTGACCCGAAGCACGTGGTCTACGTGTGGCTGGACGCGCTGAGCAACTACGCCACCGGCGTGGGATATGACGCCGACGGCAACTACGGCGAGCTCTACAAAAAGTACTGGCCGGCGGACCTGCACCTCATCGGTAAGGATATCATCCGGTTCCATACCATCTACTGGCCCATCTTCCTGATGGCCCTGGGCGAGCCGCTTCCGAAGCAGGTATTCGGTCATCCGTGGCTCCTGCGCGGCGAGGACAAATCCCGCCAGGGCGACGACAAGGGCGACAAGATGAGCAAGTCCCGGGGAAATGTCATCTACGCCGACGACCTGGTGGATATGTTCGGCGTCGATGCTGTGCGCTATTTCGTGCTGCATGAGATGCCTTTTGAAAATGACGGCGTCATCAGCTGGGACCTGATGGTGGAGCGGATGAATTCCGACCTCGCCAACATTCTCGGAAACCTGGTGAAGCGCACCATTTCCATGACAGATAAATACTTCGGCGGCATTGTGGCCGACAAGGGCGTATCTGACCCGGTGGATGAGGACCTGAAGAGTGTCGTCCTCGCCGCTGTGAAGAAGGTTGACGCGAAGATGAATGAGCTCCGCGTGGCCGACGCCATCACAGCCATTTTCGAGATTTTCCGCCGGAGCAACAAATATATCGACGAGACCTGCCCGTGGATCCTGGCCAAGGATGAGGAGAAGGCGGACCGCCTGTCCACCGTGCTCTACAACCTGACCGAGGCCATCACCATCGGCGCGTCCCT
>ONXW01000084.1 GCA_900321915.1 uncultured Eubacteriales bacterium | reverse complement strand
GCCTTCTTCATGCCCTTGCGCAGAACGATGGGGTTGGCGCCTGCTTCCAGGTTCTTCATACCCTCATTGATCATCGCCTGTGCCAGGACAGTCGCGGTTGTAGTGCCGTCGCCGGCCACATCGTTGGTCTTGGTCGCAACTTCCCTTACCAGCTGGGCGCCCATGTTCTCAAACTCGTCCTTGAGCTCGATCTCCTTCGCGATGGTTACGCCGTCGTTGGTGATAAGCGGTGTGCCGTACGCCTTGGACAGCACAACGTTTCTTCCCTTCGGTCCCAGGGTTACCCTGACTGTATCTGCAAGCTGGTTTACACCGGATGCAAGAGCTTTTCTCGCATCTACGCCGAATTTAATTTCCTTAGCCATGACTGTATACCTCCGTTATACTGAATTACTCAATTACAGCGAGAATGTCGTTCTGTCTGACGATAACGAACTTTTCCTCATCCAGCTCCACATCTGTGCCGGAATACTTGGAATAGATAACCTTATCGCCGACCTTGACCTGCATCTTCACTTCCTTGCCGTCGACAACGCCGCCCGGGCCTACCGCGATAACCTCAGCCTGCTGCGGTTTCTCCTTTGCCTGTCCCGGAAGGACAATGCCGGACTTTGTGGTCTCTTCTGCGATCATCTGCTTTAAAACGACTCTGTCAAATAATGGTACTAATTTCATTACTGACTCCTCCTCACTGTATTTGATTTAGATATTATATACATTTTCAGGGTCTCCCCTCTCATTACATGAGATGTTATAGCACAGCCTGTTAGCCATGTCAAGCTTTGAGTGCTAATTTTTCAAGATTTCACGGCTGGAGCCCGTCCTCCGCCGGCAGTATATCGCAGCCCTCGAAGATCCTGCGGGCATACCCCTCGTATTCCGTAAGGGATCTCGTCTTCCGGATCTTTTTCCTGAGCTTTTCACTGTCCCCGAAGCGGTCTCCCAGGTAGGTCCAGAATTCTTTCATCTTCATGAGGACATTGTTCTCCTCCGGTATCTCCCGGCGGATATTCGCAAGGTATGTCCCATGGAACCGGGTGAGCATCTCCCGCTCGTCCCGGATGGGAAATGTTTCCGTTCCGGCCTCATTTCCCGCTTCCCCGGCCGCGATCTTTTCCGCGAGCATCGGGTCCCGGAGCAGTCCCCGGCCCAGCATCACCGCCCGCAGCATCGGGTACTCCTCTTCCGGGAACATTTCCCGAAGCCTGCGGTAATCGCCCTCCGTGCAGATATTTCCGTTATAGCAGACAGGATGGACGGAGGATGCCAGCATTTCCCGGAAAACGGCAAGATCCGGCTGGCCCCCGTACTGCTGGAGGCGTGTCCTCGGGTGGATGATAACCTCGCAGAGGGGATACCTGTTGTATACCTCCGTGAGGGCTCCCGCGACAGACGTGTCCGCCGACCCGATCCGGGTCTTTACCGACACCTGCAGAAAAATGCCCTGCCGGTCCATTTCCCGGAAGCTGTCATCGAAAAACCGGTCCAGGTCCTCCGGGTCCGCCAGCATCGCGGATCCCCGCCCCCTCGTCACCACGGTGGGGGACGGACAGCCCAGGTTCAGGTTCACTTCCGTGTAGCCCCGCTCCGCCATCTCCGAGAGAACCCAGGCAAACTGTTCCGCTTTGTTTGACAGCACCTGCGGCACCAGCGGAACGCCCCTGTTGTTCTCCGGCGCGATATCGCGCTTTTCCCGGTTCGCCAGGATCATGTTCTGGTTCGCCGTGATAAAAGGCGTATAATAGCGGTCCGGCTTCATAAAAAGCGCCCGGTGGGCATTCCGGTACGGATAGCCGGTAATGCCCTCCAGGGGCGCAAAATACAGTTTCATCGGTTTTGCCATCAGAAAAACACTCCCGCACTGAAAAATGCTTCCGCAAACGCCGCCAGATACGCCGGATCCCTTGCCCCCGCGCTCTCATAGGCGGAATGCATGGCAAGCTGGGCCAGGCCGATGTCCACAGTGTTGAGGGAAACCTGGGTGTTCGCGATATTGCCCAGGGTGCTGCCGCCCGTCATGTCGGAACGGTTGGTGAACACCTGGTACGGTATCCCGTTTTCTTCGCAGATCATGCGGAACACCGCCTCCGACGCCCCGTCGGTGGTATACTTCTGGTTCGCCGAAAACTTCATGACGATGCCGCCGTTCATCCTCGGCCTGTTCACCGGGTCCGCCTTCGCCTCCGCATTGGGATGGAGCGCGTGGGCATTGTCCGCGGAGACCATAAAGCTCTTCGCCACCGCCATGTGGTACTCCTCCGCGCTCCTGCCCAGAGCCGCGTTCACCCTCGTCAGGATATCCGGCAGAAATGTGGAAGCCGCGCCCTGCTTTGTGGTGCTCCCCACCTCCTCATTGTCAAAGAGGCAGTACACCGGCATCGCCCCGCGGGAGGCCTTCTCCCCGGAGCCAAGAAATCCCAGGAACGAGGTGTAAGCGCACTCCAGGTCATCCAGCTTCGGGGAAGAGATAAACTCCCCCGACGCGCCCCAGAAGGTCCCCTTCTGGCGGTTCACCAGGAAAATGTCGTCGCCCAGGATGTCGTCGGGGTCCACCCCCGCCGATTCCGCCAGGATCTCCCGCATCTTCCCGGGCGCAGCGCCCTCGCAGAGCACCGGCAGCATATCGGTCTGGACATTGAGAGGCACGCCGTCATTGGCCTTCCGGTTCATATGGATCGCCAGGGAAGGGATCATCAGGAGGTCCCTGTCGGC
>ONXW01000360.1 GCA_900321915.1 uncultured Eubacteriales bacterium | reverse complement strand
TGAACCTGCGCCGCCAGCAGTCCGGTTCCATCCTGCTTTTTGTGGGAGCGCCCGGTACCGGCAAGACCAGCATCGGCCAGAGCATAGCCCGGGCCCTGCAGCGTAAATATGTCCGGGTCAGCCTGGGCGGCGTCCGGGATGAAGCAGAGATCCGGGGGCACAGGCGTACTTACATCGGCGCAATGCCGGGCCGGATCATGGATGGCATACATAAAAGCAGCGTATCCAATCCGGTCATGGTGCTGGATGAGGTAGACAAGCTGTCAGTCTCCTACAATGGAGATCCGGCGAGCGCGCTCCTGGAGGTGCTGGACCCGGAACAGAACAGTACCTTTACAGACCATTACATGAATGTACCTTATGATCTGTCAAATGTTATGTTCATCTGTACGGCAAACACGGCGGATACTATCCCGGAGCCTCTTCTGAACCGGATGGAGGTTATCCAGTTTCCGGGTTATACCGCGTCTGACAAATTCCAGATCGCAAAGAAGCACCTGCTGCCGAAGGCACAGGAGGCGATGGGACTGGAACCGGCGGATATACAGATTGATGACGATACGATCCGCACCATCATCGACGACTATACCATGGAAGGCGGCGTGCGGGGACTGAAGAAGCGGATGGACACTCTGTGCCGGGAGGCTGCTGTAAGGCTGGTCAGGGGCGGTGAATCTCCTCTGGTGATAGACCGCGGCCATCTGCGGGAATTTCTGGATGCAAAACCGGTCCGCCATGACCATATTCTTGCCAGGAAAAAGCCAGGTATCGTGACGGGCCTGGCCTGGACGGCAGCAGGCGGAGAGATCCTGTTTATTGAGACCGCCTTCACAAAAGGCAAGGGAAATGTGATTATTACCGGACAGCTGGGAGATGTGATGAAGGAATCCGTCCAGATCGCTGTCAGTGTGGTGAAAGGTCTGTTCCCGGAGAAAGCAGGGCTGTTTGAGGAAAATGACCTGCATGTCCATGTGCCGGCCGGCGCTGTTCCGAAGGATGGTCCGTCCGCGGGGATAACCCTGACCACGGCGATCTCTTCGCTGGTCAGCGATACGGCTGTGAGCCCGGAGTTTGCCATGACAGGCGAGATCTCCCTGCGGGGGGTTGTGATGCCCATCGGCGGACTGCCGGAAAAACTGATGGCAGCAGTACGCGCGGGTATTTCCACAGTGCTGCTTCCCGCAGAAAATGAGGAAGACCTGGATGAAGTGCCGCAGGAAGTAAAAGATGCTCTGAAGATCATTCCTGTCAGGAATATTGAGGAGGTCCTGGAGATAACAGGTATCCGGACGAAGGCCTGACCGGCAGTATATAGACTTTTCTCTCCGGAATGCATATAATGATATGGTCAGATAGCAGGGAATAGCTGTTGATTTATCATACTGTCCGGGGAGGAAATGATGATACAGTCTTCAATGCAGGATCCTTGTCACTTCAGCTGTGGGAGGGATGCGCAAATACCAGAAACACTTACAGAAGAAGGTGCTTATGCATCGTGCGTGCTGCGGAAAGAACGTCGGGGCTTTCCTGGCGGAATAAAGTTCGGAAAAGCCGCACTGTGCCTGCTTCTGTCGGGACTGATGGCTGCCGCGGTGACGGGCTGTGCAGGGAAGAAAGATGTAAAGGAAACGCAGCCGGAGGCTTCTGAGGAGACAATGCTTCAGACCGAAGAGCCGGCGGAAACCGAAGCTCTCTCCGAGGAGGAGCTGGTCTATGTCCCTGTACAGGAGATACTGGACGAAAAAATGCTTGCCTGGGCAGAAACCTTTGACGAGGATCAGGTCAGCTCTCTGGTATATACTGCATTAGGTGAGGACAGACAGGAGTTTGTCATCGAGAAGCCGGGGGAGATCCGCCGGTGGTTTGATGCCCTGATGCAGCTGGAGGTGGCAGGAAGGGTTGACAGTTATGCGGCGGAAGCCGGCGACACTTTTGATTTTTATATGAAGAATGGTGACCAGGTTTCCTTTGCGATGCTGATGGGAAGTCTGCTGCAGGACGGCGTCAAATATGAGACGGCGGGGGGAGAAGCCCTGTGGGAACTTACAGGAAATCTGCTGTTCCCGGAAGCGGAACTGCAGACAGGGGAACCGGGACAGGCTTGATTTGACAGTTCCAGATTCCCGTGATATAGTTGAGGAAATCGTTGAAGCGAAGAGTAGGGCAGGAAAGAACCCCAGAGAGGGATGCCGTTCGGTGCTGAGAGCATCCTGTTTCGGAACTGTCTGAAGACCGCCTCTGAGAGATCCTAATCCGATCCGGTGATTCCGTTATCATCCTAATGAGCGGCCGGTCTGCTGAAGCAGCAGACGGCAAGTAAGGTGGAACCGCGTAATCTGTTCAGTCATTGCGTCCTTACATTACAAGTCCTGTAATGTAAGGATTTTTATTATGCAGGAAATACTGCTTGGGAACGGTTTTGTGATACGATACAAATACAAAGGAGAGAAAGATGAATAAAGAAGAATTTCTGGAAGTGTACCGTCACTCGATGTCGCATATTCTGGCGAAGGCTGTTATTGAACTGTTCGGCAGGGAAAATGTACAGTATGCCATCGGACCGCAGATAGCGGATGGGTTTTACTATGATTTCCTGCTGCCGCGGAGCATTACACAGGAGGATTTCGAGACCATCGAAAATAAGATGAGGGAGATCCT
>ONXW01000031.1 GCA_900321915.1 uncultured Eubacteriales bacterium | reverse complement strand
TGGCCAGCATCTGCTGCTCGCCGCCGGAAAGCGTCCCGGCCGTCTGGTTCCTGCGCTCCTTCAGACGCGGGAAGCGCTTATAGACCTGCTCCAGGGTATGCTCCGTCTCCGCCTTGTCTTTTCTGGTAAATGCCCCCATGCAGAGATTCTGGTAAACGGTCAGCTGGGAAAAGACCCTCCGGCCTTCCGGCACCTGCGCCATACCCATGCCCACCAGCTTATAAGCCGGAATATGGGTAATGTCCTTGCCGTCAAGCACGATCTTTCCGCTTTTCGCGCGGATGAGCCCCGAAATGGTGTGCAGCGTGGTTGTCTTGCCGGCGCCGTTTGCGCCGATCAGAGCGATAATATCTCCCTGTTCCACATCGAAGGATACATTTTTCAGCGCCTGGATAACGCCGTAATAGACGTTCAGGTCCCGTACTTCCAAGAGTGCCATCGTATCCCTCCTACTCTCCTAAATATGCCACAATAACGTCGTGATTGTTGAGAACCTCCGCGGTAGGGCCTTCTGCCAGCAGGTGCCCGAAATTCAGCACCGAAAGCCTCTCGCAGATTCCGGAAACCAGCTTCATGTCGTGCTCAATCAGGAGGATTGTCATGTCAAAATGGTCGCGGACAAAACGTATCGTTTCCATAAGCTCCGCGGTCTCGTTCGGGTTCATGCCGGCCGCCGGCTCATCCAGCAGGAGGAGTTTCGGCTCCGTTGCGATGGCGCGGGCAATCTCCAGCTTCCTCTGCTTACCGTAGGGAAGGTTGGACGCCTTATACCCGAATTCCCCGTCCAGGTCAAACACCTTCAGGATTTCCATAGCCCTGTCGTCCATGGCCTTCTCCTGCTTCCGAAAGGAAGGCAGCCTGAGAATGCCGCTGACGGTGGAATAGGGATAATGGTTATGAAGCCCCGCCTTGACATTGTCCAGCACGGAAAGCTCCTTGAACAGGCGGATATTCTGGAAGGTTCTCGCGATTCCCGCGCGGTTGATCTCTATTGTGCTTTTCCCGGTAATATCCTTATCGTCCAGGACGATCATCCCGGAATCCGGCTTATAGACGCCGGTCAGAAGGTTGAATACCGTTGTCTTTCCGGCTCCGTTGGGCCCGATGAGCCCGTAGAGCTGCCCTTTCTCGATGGTGACGCTGAAATCGTCCACCGCCTTCAGGCCGCCGAAGGAGATACTCAGGTTCTTAACAGTCAGCATAGCCATATCAGTCCGCCTCCTTTGCCCGGCGCTTTCCGAACTGCTCCAGCATCCGCTCCCGCATGGCGATCGCCTTCGGCGCGGACGTCAAAATCATCATCACAATCAGCACGATGGCATAGATGAGCATTCGGTAATTGCTGAGGCCGCGGAGAAGCTCCGGAAGCAGCGTGAGCACTGCCGCCGCGATGATGGAGCCGCGGATATTGCCGATCCCGCCGAGCACCACGAATACAAGGATCGTGATGGACATATTGTAGCCGAAGCTCTTCGGCGTCGCGGCCAGGGATGCCAGGTTGTGCGCGTAGAGCACGCCGGCCACTCCGGCGAGGGATGCCGACAGGGAGAACGCGAGCAGCTTGTACTTTGTGATATTGATGCCGATAGACTCCGCCGCGATGCGGTTGTCGCGGATTGCCATGACGGCGCGCCCGGTCCTGGAGCTCATCAGGTTCAGGACAATGACAAGGGTGATCAGGACAAGGATAACCCCGATGGTGAATGTGGAAAGCTTCGGCGTACCCGTAATTCCCTGGGCGCCCTTTATGATGATCTTCCCGTCGGCTTCCAGCCCCAGGGAGGCTGTATCCTTCATGGATACATGGATGCCCCGGCTGTCCACGCCGACAAACATGGAATTGATAATGTTCTTGATGATTTCCCCGAAGGCCAGTGTGACAATCGCCAGGTAATCGCCCTTCAGGCGGAGTACCGGAATGCCGATGAGGAACCCGAACAGGGCCGCCACGGCCGCGCCGATGAGGATGGCGAGGACAAAACGGACCATGGTGTTCGGTATGGCGTCAGCCATGAGATTGGTAAAGAACGCGCCGGAAAAAGCGCCCACGCACATGAAGCCGGCGTGCCCCAGGCTCAGCTCGCCCAGGATTCCCACGGTAAGGTTCAGGGACACCGCCAGGATGACGTAAGTGCAGATCGGGACCAGGATTCCCTTCATCAGGCTGTTGATGTTCCCGGTGGCGATAAGCACCTGTATGACTGCGTAGCAGGCGACAACCATCCCGATGGTTATCATATTCTGTATAAATGTTTTATTCTTATAGGATTTCAGCGTATCCATAAAAGCCCCCTATACTTTCTCGCTCAGTTTTCTTCCGAGCAGGCCCGTCGGCCTGACAAGAAGGACAATAATCAGGACAGAAAAGACTATCGCGTCAGAAAGCTGGGATGAAATGTAAGCTTTCGCAAGGTTTTCAATCACGCCCAGCAGGATGCCGCCCAGCATGGCGCCGGGAATGGAACCGATCCCGCCGAACACGGCAGCGACGAATGCCTTGATGCCCGGCATGGAGCCGGTATAGGGCGTAAGCGACGGATAAGCCGAGCAGAGAAGGCAGCCCGCGATGGCTGCCAGGAAAGAACCGATGGCGAACGTCAGGGCGATGGTCTTATTGACATCGATTCCCATGAGGGTCGCTGCCCCCTGGTCCTCGGAAACCGCCTGCATCGCCTGTCCCATCCTGGTTTTGTTGACGAAGGTCGTGAGCAGCGCCATGATGACGATGGACGAGATGATGGTAACTATCGTCACGCCGGAGATGGAAAGCTGGCCCCCGGCAAGCTTCAGCGCGGGAAGCGTCACTACGGAGGTGAACTGCCGCGCGTTGGATCCGAAAATCAGGAGCGCAAGGTTCTGCAGGAGGTAGCTCACGCCGATGGCGGTAATCAGCACGGAAAGGGAAGGCGCGCCGCGCAGCGGGCGGTAAGCCACTCTCTCGATGGTCACTCCGAGCACCGTACATACCACAACAGCCGTAAGGATACCCGCAATGGAAGGGCCGCCCAGGGTGCTCACAATGGTAAATGCCGCGAACGCGCCTACCATGATGATGTCGCCGTGGGCGAAATTCAGCATCTTAGCGATACCGTAAACCATGGTGTATCCCAGTGCAATTATGGCATATACGCTGCCAAGACTGATTCCGTTGATCAGATAGGACAGAAAACTCATATCTGACTCCTTTCCAGATTCCGTTTACTCTCTTTGCGTAAATCCGAGGGGGCTGTTCTGCAACAACCCCCTCGGGCAACATTACATAACTTATCGTATTTCCTGCCTGTGCGCGCGGATTAGTCCTGCATCACATAAGCGCCGTTCTCAATCTTAACAGCCTTCGGGGCCTTGTTCGGCTCACCGTCTGCTGTCCAGGTCATGCCGCTGCCTGTCAGGCCGTCAATGCTGATCTTTGTCATGGAAGTCTTCATGGCGTCGCAGATGGTGGAAGCGTCAGCCTCAGGTGTGAGGTTTGCGTCTTCCAGGGCAGCCTTGATGGCATACATGCCGTCATAGCAGTCTGCGCCGAACTGAAGCGGGTCAATGTTGTATGCAGCGCGGTAAGCTTCTACATAATCCTTGCTGCCTTCCTCGTCGATGGAGAACGGGGTGAGGAGCATCAGGCCCTCAGCCAGGGAGGTGTCGAAGTTCTCAACGCTCAGGATGCCGTCCATACCGTCGCATCCGAAGAAGATCGGGGCATATTCCTTATCGGAAGCCTGCTTCAGGATAACAGAAGCCTCCTGATAGTAAATCGGAAGGAATACCAGCTCTGCGCCGGCCTCTTTTGCCTTGTCAAGCTGTACGGAGAAATCTGTGCTGGTATCAGCGGTGAAAGCCTCGCTGGAGACAATCTCAAGACCCTGGGCAGCTGCCTCTTCCACGAAGGAAGCGCGGATACCGTCGGAATACTCGGAAGAGCTGTCATAGATGATACCGATCTTGGTAGCCAGCTTGTGCTCGCCGATGTACTGTGCGGACTTCGCGCCCTGTGCCGGGTCAGCGAAGCATACGCGGAACGCATTGTCGCCGGTGATGCACTCTACCGCGGAGCCGGAGGGTGTCAGCAGGAACATGTTGTCTGCCTGGGCCTCAGCCTCAACTGCGATACAGGGCTTGGAAGTAACCGTACCCATGAGCAGCTGCATGCCCCAGTCCTTCAGGGTATTGTAAGCATTCACGGACTTCTCCGGGTCATGCTCGTCGTCCTGGAACTGGATTTCCACAGGATAGCCGTTGATGCCGCCGGCCTCGTTGATCTCTTTTGCCGCCAGCTCGAAGGAATTCTTAACGGATACGCCGTAAGCTGCCGCCGGTCCGGTGATCGGTCCGATACCGCCGATCTTCCAGGAAAGTCCGTCTGCCGGAGCCTCCGCCGGTGCTTCCGCCTGCTGCTCTGCCGGAGCTTCCGCCGGTGCTTCTGCCGGCTGCTCTGCCGCCGCGGTAGTCTCTGCCGGTGCGGATCCGCCGCATGCGGTAAGGGATGCTGCCATAAGCGCTGCCATCGCCAGGCTGATTAACTGTTTTTTCATTGTTATCTCCTCCTCTTTTTATTATAACAGGATTCATCAGATATATTTTCTTGTTATAACTGATGTTGTTGACAATTATACTTTTCACACCGTAAAGTGTCAATTCATAATTCAAGAATTAAAAATCTTTCACAGCTTCAATGAATGAATCAAATCCCTTTCCGCGGGGAAATATCACCGATATTTATAGTTCTATAACCGGCGGATATGAAAATTATCCGGGTTCTCAGGCTTTCCAGTCCGAATCCTCCGATTCCGAATTCCTGCCGCGGACCATCAGTCCATGGACTGCTTCCCCGGGGTCTGCATTCTCAAACAGCACCCTGTTGACCTGCTCCACAATAGGCATCTCACAGTCAAAGGCCCTGGACAGCGCGAGGCCGGCTTTTGCGGCGTAAACCCCTTCCACCACCATCTTCACTTCTTCCATGGCTTCCTGCATGCTCTTTCCCTGGCCTATGAGAATCCCCGCGCGCCGGTTCCTGCTGTGCATGCTGGCGCAGGTCACGATAAGGTCTCCTGTTCCGGACAGGCCGCTGACAGTCTCCCCCTTGCATCCCATCTTCACGGCAAGCCTCCTAATCTCCGCTATCCCGCGGGTGATCAGGGCAGCCTTGGCATTATCCCCGTAATTCAGGCCGTCCGCAATACCGGCCGCCAGGGCAATGACATTCTTCAGGGCGCCGCCTATCTCTACGCCCGTGATATCCGCGCAGGTGTATACCCTGAACTCCGGGCACATAAACACGGACTGGACATATTCCGCGGTTTTCCGCCTCTGCGCGGCCACAACACATGTGGTGGGAAGGCCGCGGCTCACTTCTTCCGCGTGACTCGGCCCGGAAAGGGCGCACACTTCCGCGTTGGGAAGCTCGCTCTCTATGACGCCCGTCATGGTAAGGAGGGTTTCCTCCTCGATCCCCTTCGCCGCGCTGACAATCACCTGCCCGTAGCGGACGTATGGGGCCATGCGCGCAGCCGTCCTTCTTATATAAATGGAGGGGACGGCCATCACCAGGATATCCTTCTGCCCGCAGGCTTCCTCAAGGCTGTCCGTGATGGCGATGTCCTCACTGATAAGAACTTCGGGAAGGTTTTTCTGCCTCCTTGTCCGGACCAGGTCCTCCACATCCCGCCCCGTGGCGGAACAGATGGTGACCTTATGCCCGGAACGATTGAGAAGGACCGCTATCGCGGTCCCCCAGGTTCCTGTACCGATAATTCCGATTGCTGCCATAATTTGCTCCTGCTGTATTATTTTTTGCTGAAACTGATTTTATTCTCGGTTCCGGACATCAGCCTGCCGATATTGGCGTGGTGCCTCTGGATAGCGAGCCCCGTCAGGAAAAGAGTGATGAGCACGACCTCTATCCGGTTTACGGGAAGGATATCATAGACGCCTGTCATACAGAAATAAATATTCATGATGCCGAAGGCTATCGAGATAAGGATCGAGCCGAGGGACACAAACCTTGTCGTGTAGACGGTAATCACGAATATTGCCAGGCAGACCGCGGTGATCCGCAGATCCATGGCGGTAAAGATTCCGGCCATGGACGCAATTCCCTTGCCGCCCCTGAAATTCATGTAGAACGGAAAATCATGTCCGAGCGTCACGCCGAGGGCTGCGTACATGGCGTAAAGGTCACCGTTGCCCCCTCCTCCGAAAAGATGCCTGGAAATCGCCATGGCGATAACCGCCTTGAAAAAATCCCCCAGGAAAACAATCAGGGCGGACTTTACGCCGAATACCCGGAGAACATTCGTCGATCCGGCATTGCCGCTGCCGTACTGGCGGATATCCTTCTGTTTCACAAATTTGCCGTACAGGTAACCCGACTGAAGAAGCCCGAACCCGTAACCGATAAGAAGACTGATGACCCGTTCCATTTTTTCTCCTCCTTGGCTGTTACTGCTTATCCTTTTTCTCCCTGATGATAAACTTGAGCGATGTCCCGGCAAAGCCGAACGCATCACGGATTTTATTCTCAATATACCTGGTATAGGAGAAATGCATCAGCTTTTTGTCATTGACGAATATGACAAAGGTTGGCGGTTTCACTCCTATCTGCGTTATATAATACAGCTTCAGTCTCCGTCCCTTGTCCGAAGGCGGCTGGTTCATCGCCACGGCGTCGGCGAGAATCTCGTTGAGTACGCCGGTGGAAATCCGGAGGGACTGGTTCTGCCGTACCAGGTCAATGGTCTCAAACAGGCGGTCCAGACGAAGCCCCGTCTTCGCGGAGATAAACAGGTATTCCGCGTAGGGCATGAAGGAAAGGACGCTCTTTATCTTATCCCGGTACTCATAGATGGTCTTGTCATTCTTCTCGATAGCGTCCCATTTGTTGACCACGACGATGATGCCCTTCCCGCGATCATGGGCAATGCCGGCAATCTTGGCGTCCTGCTCCGCGACGCCCTCCACAGCGTCGATCACGACGACCACAATGTCCGCCCGCTCCACAGCGGAGACCGTCCGGATAATGGAATAGCGTTCAATCTCCTCTGTCACCTTGCTCTTCCTGCGCAGGCCTGCCGTATCGATAAATACATATTCCACGCCGTCGTGTACCACCGGGGTATCCACGGCGTCCCTCGTCGTCCCGGCGATATCGGAGACGATAAGGCGGTTTTCCCCTACCAGCCGGTTGATCAGGGAGGACTTTCCCACGTTCGGCCTGCCGACAATGGCAACTCTCGGGCGCTCATCCTCTTCCTCCTCCACGGTCTTCGCCGGGAAATGCTTCACCACTTCATCCAGCAGGTCTCCCAGTCCCAGCCGGGAGGCGGCGGATATCCCCACCGGATCCCCCAGTCCAAGGTTGTAGAATTCATAGATGTCATTGCCGAATTTCTGGAAGCTGTCCACCTTGTTGACGGCGAGCACCACCGGCTTTTTGGACCGGCGGAGCATATCCGCCACCTTGGTGTCGGAATCGGTCATACCCTGGCGCACGTCGGTGATGAAAATGATGACGTCCGCGCTCTCTATGGCGATCTGCGCCTGGTCCCTCATCTGGGACAGGATGATATCCCTGCTCTCAGGCTCAATTCCGCCGGTATCTATCAGTGTGAAGTTCCTGTCCAGCCAGCTGCAGTCCGCATAGATGCGGTCCCGGGTGACCCCGGGGGTATCCTGTACAATTGATATTCTGTCACCGGCGAGGACATTGAACAGTGTGGACTTTCCCACATTCGGCCGGCCTACCACGGCCACAACCGGTTTTTGTTCACTCATGCCAATCCTCCGTTCTGTCTCCTGATCTCTTCTGCCGATGCGGGCTCATAGATCCCGCTGCCGGAAGGCTCCTCCTCCCCTCCCAGGAGCATGCGGATGAGCGCATCCCCTTCCGAAGGGACTATCTGCACCTTCACGCCGAGAATCTCTTCCAGCTGTGTCTTTGTCATATCATCGAGAAATACCTCTTCCCCGCTGCGGAACATGGAGCATGGGAGCAGGAGCCGTGTCCCCAGCTGTTTTCCGGACAGCTGTTCAGCCAGATCCTGTCCAGTAATAAGCCCGGAAACCGTGATGCTTTCCCCGAAGAACCGGTTTGCGATGGTTTCCACATGTATGGTCCTTCCCGTGAAAACGGCGGTCAGTTTTTCGGCAATCTTACGGATAAACGGTGCCGCCAGCTTCCCGGTGGCGACAGTCAGCTCTTCCGTCTTCCCGTCGTCCTCAAGCCCTTCCATGGCCTCTCCGGTCTCTTCCGAAAGGAGCCTCAGCATCCCCACGCCGTTCTCCAGCTGGATATAACCGTCATAGCGTTCCGCCTCCGGGAGGGGTCTTTCAGCCAGCAGGTAAAATTCATCGCTGGCGTGGACAAAATGCGTGCCGTGCTCTTCATACAGCCGTTTCTGCCATGCCTCCACCTGGTCAATGACCCCGCAGGCGGCTTCCCTGTCAAAAGGTTCCAGGGGATAAAGCCCGTCCCGGTATTTTGAAAGGCCCACCGGCACCACGGACAGGCTCTGCATAAACGGGAGAAATCGGGCCAGGTCGCCTATGGTCCGATCCAGTTCCCTTCCGTCATTGATGCCGCGGCAGAGGACTATCTGGCCGTTCATGGGAATCTCCGCCTCAAACAGGGTCTGTATCTTTTCCAGCGCCTTTCCGGCAAACCGGTTGTGGAGCATCATGCACCGCAGTTCCGGGTTTGTCGTGTGGACCGAGATATTGATGGGGGCGAGCCGGAACCGGATAATCCTGTCCAGGTCATGGCTGCTCAGGTTGGTCAGCGTCACGTAATTGCCCTGCAGGAAGGAAAGCCTGGAGTCATCATCCTTAAAATAGAGGGTTTCCCTCATTCCCGGAGGCATCTGGTCAATAAAGCAGAAAATGCATTTATTGCTGCAGGAACGGTAATCGCTCATCAGGCCGTTCTCAAAATTCAGTCCCAGGTCCCCGTAGTCGTTCTCGATATCCAGGTCCCATTCTTCCCCGTTTTTTTTCAGGACCACCGCCGTGACACTCTCATTGTTCAGTTTATACTGATAATCAAAAATATCCTCGATCGGTTCGTCGTTCAGCGTCAGCAGAATGTCGCCCGCCTCGAGCTCCATCTGTTCGGCGATCGAACCGGGATCGACGGATTTGATCAAATGTCCTTTATTCTTCATGGCAAAATAATTGTACCAATTCACGGGGTTTTTGTAAAGTTTCGTATTGACTGCCAAAGCGGTATAATGTTATGGTAAGGGCGGTAAGAGTACATCATCTGTGGAGGACTACAATGCCTGAAGAATATGTATTTAATGACACACTTCCCGTCGCTCCGCTGAAGCTGGCTGCCCTGGATTCCTGCCGCGAACTTGCCGAGCAGGTAGACAGGCACATTATACAGTTCCGCCGGAATGACACAGAGGTTCTTCTGCGGCGGCAGCAGGACCTGCATTTCCGCGGTTATGACGCGGAATCCTACCTGCTGGAGTGCAGATGTCCCCGTTTCGGAAGCGGCGAAGCCAAGGGCGAGGTCCGTGAATCCGTGCGCGGCAAGGATATCTATGTCATGGTCGATATCACGAATTACAGCCTGACCTACCGCATCAACGGGTTTACCAACCACATGTCCCCGGACGACCATTTCCAGGATCTGAAGAGAATCATCGGGGCTACCGTATCCACCGCCCAGCGTGTGAATGTCATTATGCCCTTCCTGTATGAAGGACGGCAGCACAAGAGATCCGGAAGGGAATCCCTGGACTGCGCGCTGATGCTCCGCGAGCTGGTCAATATGGGTGTGAGCAATATCATCACCTTTGACGCCCACGATCCCCGCGTCCAGAACGCGATCCCGCTGACCGGCCTGGACAATTTCATGCCGACCTACCAGTTTATCAAGGCTATTTTCAACCGCGACAGAAGCCTGAAGATCAACAAGGATACGCTGATGGTAATCAGTCCGGATGAGGGCGCCATGAGCCGTGCCGTCTACCTTGCCAACAACCTCGGCGTTGACGTGGGCATGTTCTATAAACGGCGCGATTACTCCCGCATCGTGAACGGCCGCAACCCCATCGTCGCCCACGAATTCCTCGGCTCCAGCGTCAAAGGAAAAACCGTCATTATCATCGACGATATGATTTCCTCCGGCGAGAGCATGCTGGATACCGCGAAGGAACTGAAGGAAAAGCAGGCGGAACGCATCATCATCGCTACCACCTTCGGCCTCTTCACCGATGGGCTGGATAAATTTGATGATTACTACAGCAAGGGTTATTTCGACTTCCTCATCACCACGAACCTGAATTACCGGACGCCTGAGCTTCTCACACGGCCCTGGTATGAAGAGGCGGACATGAGCAAGTTCATCGCCGCTATCATCAACTCGATGAACCACAATGTTTCCTTGGAGCGGGCCCTTACTTCCACCGACCGCATCCAGGCCGAGATCCGCAAGCACAACAGCGAGTCTGACGGCTATCACTACGTCGATTCCCTCGTATAAAGCACTGAACCGGGACAGCTTCCGCTGCCCCGGTTTTTTCTGTCACAGGTTGAGTTCTGAGAAACGGTCTGCCAGGTATTCCTGAAGCATCCTGTTCAGGGCGGCATTCTCTTCCCTCTCCAGTCCCGGGTCCTCCCCAAGGAGGCTCTCCGCCTCTTCGGAAGCCTCTTTCAGCACATCCGCGTCGGTAAATATATCAGCCAGCCGGAAGGACATTTCCCCCGTCTGCCGCACGCCGAAGATATCTCCCGGGCCGCGGAGCCTCAGATCCTCGGAAGCGATGAAAAACCCGTCATCGGAATTCTTCAGGATTTCCAGCCTCTTTGCGGCCTCCTCATCCCCGGTATTTACCATAATACAGTAAGACTGCGCGCTGCCGCGCCCCACCCTGCCCCGCAGCTGGTGCAGCTGGGCCAGGCCGAAGCGCTCGGCGTTCTCTATCATCATGACCGTCGCCGCCGGGACATTGATCCCGACCTCAATGACGGTGGTGGATACCAGCACCTGTAGTTCTCCGGCGGAGAAAGCCTCCATCACGGCGTTTTTTTCTTCCGCCTTCATCTGTCCGTGAAGGCATCCGACCTTTATCCCCGTGCCCTTATATTTTTCCGCGAGCATCGCGGAATAATCGGTGACATTTTCCACTTCCTGCAGTTCCCCCGGCTCCACCATCGGGCAGATAATATAGGACCGGTGCCCCGCCGCGGCCTCCCGGGCAATAAACCGGTAGGCATTTTCCCGGTATTCCGTTCCGACAACAGCGTTCTTTATGGGAAGCCGTTTTGCCGGAAGCTGGTCAATGACGGAGATGTCCAGGTCCCCGTACAGGATCACCGCCAGCGTCCGGGGAATCGGCGTAGCGCTCATCACGAGCACGTGGGGCGCGTCCCCCTTCTCCTCCAGATGGGCCCGCTGGTTTACCCCGAAGCGGTGCTGCTCGTCGGTGATGACCAGGGAAAGGCAGGCGAATTCCACCTTTTCCTGGATGAGGGCGTGTGTCCCGACAACGATATCCGTCTCATGATTCCGGATGCGGTCATAGACCTCCCTCTTCTCCTTCGCCTTCATCGATCCGGTCAGCAGTTCCATGCGGACCGGGGTGCGGCTCCCGTCAAAGAGCTTCCTGAGCGATTCATAATGCTGTCTTGCCAGGACCTCTGTCGGTGCCATAAGTGCCCCCTGGTACCGGTTTTTGACCGCTTCATAGAGCGCGAGCGCGGCGATCATGGTCTTTCCGGAACCCACATCTCCCTGGAGCAGCCGTTTCATAATGTGGCCGGAGGAGAGATCCCCCCGGATTTCCCCGAGGACCTTCTGCTGCGCCTCCGTCAGGGTAAAAGGCAGCTTTTCGAGGATATCGGGGCTTCCGTCAGAGGCGGTAAAGGGATAATAGCTTCTCTGGGCCTCCCCCGCCCCCCTCAGGAGCCGGGCGGACAGGGTAAAAAGAAAGAATTCATCAAAGACAAGCCTTCTCCTTGCTTCCCTGAGCTGTTCCCTGTCCTTCGGGAAATGGATCTGCTCCAGCGCCGGGCCGTATTCCCGCAGGCCGTATTTATCCCTGACGGCTTCCGGGAGATACTCTGTTTCGCGCGCGCCCGAATCCCAGGCCTCTTTCACCGCCTTCTGGATGGTTTTATTTCCCAGCCCTTTTGTCTGGCCGTAGACGGGCACCAGGGTACTGGAAACCAGCCTGTATCCTCCCGGGGTAAATACCTCCGGCTGTTCCATGGTCAGCCTTCCGCGCTTTTTCACCACACGGCCGCGGAACACGTAGGTTTCCCCGGCATGGATCTGTTTTTTCATCCAGGGCATGTTGAACCAGACAAGGGTGAGTGTATCTGTCCCGTCCTCCCCGGCAAGCACGGCCGTCGCCACGGGCATCCTGCCGTAACGCACCACGTCGGGGGATTTCCTGAGCCTTCCCTGCACCGCAGCCATGTGCTCCGGGACGAGCTCCCCGATGCGTTTCGGCGCGTCGTAGGCATCATATCCCCGCGGGTAATAGTGCAGGAGATCCCCGACGGTATTTACCCCGATACGGCGGAACAGTTCCCCTGTCTTTTTTCCTATCCCTTTCAGTTCTGTGATATCCCGATGATCCATGGTTTTCCGCTCCCTGTTCGAAAAAAGGACTGCCGGCAGATCCCGGCAGTCCTCTCTGTTCTGTCATTCATTGCACGGTTTACTCTACCGAAACAATATAGTAGTAGACCGGCTGGCCTCCGAAATGCACTTCCACTTCGCAGCCGTCAAATTCTTCCGCAGCCTTTTCCCTGAGCTCTTCAGCCTTTTCCTCCGGAATGTCCTGCCCGTAATAAATGGTGACCAGCTCAGCGTTCTCGTCCGTCATCTCCCGGAGCGCGGCGAGAACCGCCTCCTCCGCATCGCCGGCGACGGCGAGGAGTCCGGCGTCTCCGATTGCCATGATATCTCCTTCGTGGATTTCTTTTCCGTCGATGGAGGTATTCCGGACCGCGTAGGTTACCTCGCAGGTCTTCACCATGGCGATCTCCTGCTCCATCTCCGAGAGATTCTCTTCCGGGGACAGCTCCTGCGAAAAATTGATCATACCCGTGATTCCCTGGGGAATCGTCTTTGTCGGCACGACGACTATCCGGCAGTCTTCTTCGATCGCCGCAGCCTGGTTGGCCGCGAGAATAATATTCTTGTTGTTCGGGAAGATATAGACCGTGTCGGCATTGGCTTTCTCCGCCGCCTCCAGGATATCCTCCGTGCTCGGGTTCATGGTCTGGCCGCCCTGGATCACATCGGTCGCGCCGATTCCCCGGAAGATCTCGGCCATCCCGTCCCCTGCGGCCACCGCCACAAGGGCATAGGGAACGCGCTCCTCCTCAGCCGCGGCTTTCGCCGCCTTCCTGGCTTCCTTCTGTTCCCTGGCAACCCGCTCGGAATCCATGATAACCTTCTCATGGTGTTCCACGCGCATATTGTCAATCTTAAGATTGGTCAGGAATCCATATGTCAGGGCCCTCTGGATCGCGTTGCCGGGCTCATTCGTATGTACGTGTACTTTTACCACATCGTCCAGGGATACGACGACGATGGAATCCCCGATGGAGTCCAGGTAATCCTTAAACGCCTGCTCCGCCTCTTCGGGAAATTCCTTCTCAAGATTGATGATAAATTCCGTACAGTACCCGAAGCGGATATCCTTCTCCTCCGCAGGGCTCCCGTTTCCGGAATAGACAGGCGGATGTACCGGCCCCTCAATGTGGAGCTCCCCGGAATCCCTTCCCAGGAGTCCGTCCAGGCATCCTTTCAGCACGGTCATCAGACCCATGCCGCCGGAATCCACTACGCCGGCCTCCTTCAGGACCGGAAGAAGATCCGGCGTCCTGTCCAGAGTCTCATCGCCGTAGGCAATCACCTCCTGCGCGAAGGTCACGATATCGTCTGTTTCCAGCGCCAATTCAGCGGCTTTTTCCGCCATGCCGCGCGCGACGGTGAGGATCGTCCCCTCCTTCGGCTTCATGACTGCCTTGTATGCGGTTTCCGTCGCCCGGTTCATCGCTGCCGCCATGACAGTTGTATCAATCTTGTCCAGCGTTTTGATCTCCTTGGCAAATCCGCGGAACAGCTGTGATAAAATAACGCCGGAATTTCCTCTTGCGCCGCGCAGGGAACCGGATGACATTGCCTTTGCCAGATTCTCCATGGTCGGCTCTTCGATGGCATTCACTTCCCGCGCCGCCGAGAGAATGGTCATTGTCATATTTGTTCCGGTATCGCCGTCCGGCACCGGAAATACGTTCAGCTCGTTGATCTGCTCCTTGTTGGCTTCCAGATTTTTGGCGCCTGCAAGAAAAGCGGTCCGGAGCATCGCCGCATCTATAACCTTTATTTCCACAGGAATAATCCTCCTTAATCTATCACTCTCACGCCTTCAACAAAGATGTTGATCTTCTTCACCTTCATGCCGGTGCATTCTTCTACCTTATAGCGCACGTTCTCGACCAGATTGTCCGCCACAGTGGAAATGCTCACACCGTACGCGACGATCACATGAAAATCAATGGTGATGGCGTTGTCGTGAATCGATACATTTATACCATGTGTCAGGCTTTCTTTCTTCAGCAGGCGTACAAACCCTTCCTTCATGCTGACCGCCGCCATGCCGACAATTCCGAAGCATTCCACCGCGGTAGTTCCCGCATACATGGCGATGACATCCGGGTCAATCCGGACTGATCCGAGTTTGTTTTCTAATCTTCCTTTCATTTATATCCTCCAAAACAATGACTGTCGCTTTGCAGTTACCATAGTATAACCTATTTTACCAAAAAAGGAAACAATTTTTTAAATACTGCTTGCAAAACAGATCCCTTTCTGCTAAGATACCATTGTTATGGATTTTTCATCGGTGCCAACCGGTTTTCAAAATCCTGACGAGCAGAAAAGGAGGTGCGATTATGGCGAAATGTGCAATCTGTGAAAAAGCAGCTCACTTCGGTAACAATGTGAGCCATTCACATAGAAGATCCAACCATATTTGGAAGTCCAATGTGAAATCTGTTAAAGTTCTCACCGATAAGGGAGCTCGCAAGATGTATGTATGTACTTCCTGCCTCAGATCAGGACTCGTAGAGCGTGCGTAATCTTGTGCACAGAAAAAGTCCGGCTTTGCCGGACTTTTTTTGTTGCCCTTTTTCAGGACTCTTTCTTTTCCACGGCAACTTCCTCCACGGGCAGATCCGTTTCCGCAAGCTCCTCCGCCATCGTGTTGGCCCGCTCCAGGGCGTCTTCGCTCACCTGGTTTTTGCCTGTAAACTTATTGACAATATCCGGAACCATGTCGACTATCTTGGAAACCGCATCCTGATGCTTGATACTTACAAGCTTTGTGACGCCGTTCTGGATGATCAGAAGGGCTGACGGAGACATCTTGGCGCTCAGGCCGCCTGCGCCGTCATTCTTCTTCTCCTTGTTGAACGCGCCGGCTGCCATACCGCAGCTGACATCGATCAGAGGAATAATCACCGTATCATGATCCACACGCACAGCATTGCCTACTACTGTTTTGCTGGTCACAAAAGTGTCCATTCCACGGAATAAAGCCTCAACTGTCTCTGAAAAGTGGTTGTCTGCCATTGATTGTTCCTCCTTTATTTCTTCAGTACCATTCGCAGGATCCTGCGGAAATTCCTGTCAAGCAGCACGCGCACCGCGCACACCGCAACGTAACCGAGACGGATGCGGCCCACTGCGGAAACCTCCCCGTCTATTATTTTTTCATCAAACACCGGCGTGAACCGGAAGTCTTCCTGGTAAAAGGGCCATAAGAACGCCGCCGCACTCATCGCCTGTCCCATCGTGTAGGGGTCTTCAAGGCCCAGGGTGAGATACCCGGACATCTTCCGCGGACGGATATGGCAGAGAATCTTCATGACCTCGCGCAGTAAAAGCGCGAAGGTTTCCTGGTTTTCTTCGTCCGTGAGGAAGTCCTGCCACCAGGAAATCTTTTCTGAAATTTCCTCAGCTGTCTCCTCAAAAGACTCCAGCTTTTCGTCCAGGGAATCGAAGAATGCCTCTATCCGCTCCCTCAGGGGCGGGCGTTCCGGTTTCGGCTTTTTGGGCTTCTTCGCCTTCTTTTTCTTTTTCTTTTTTCCGCCGGCAGTCTCCTCCGGTTCCTCTTCTTCCTCAGGCGCCGTTTCTTCTTCGGAGGTTTCCGGTTTTTCTTCTCCCGGGGACCCGGGCGCTTCTTCCGTCCCCGGCCCTGCTTCTTCCTCCGGCGGTTTATCGATCATGCTCTCAACGGGTTCATCCTGCAGTTCCTGGTCTTCTTCCGGTTTTCCTTTGGGATGCTTTTTCTCTGAGGACAGAATTGTCTTGCCGAATACTTTCAGCGAATAGTAAATACCGTCCCTGTAGCCCCCGACGGCAGTAATCAGCCGGAGCAGCCAGGTAATCCGGATTCCGGCCTCTTTTTCCTCATGAAATTTTCCTTCCAGAGTGTACCGCAGGGGAACCAGAAGTACTATCAGGAGAAGGAGGATCACCAGGCCGAGAATAACCGCAAGCACAATGCCGAGCACTTTGAGAATTGTCAGCACGATGTGTAGTATCATAACATCCTTTCCAGTTCAAATGTACCGGTGGTCCGATAGAGCTGGCCGACGATCCTGCCGGCCGTTTCCAGGGCTTCGTCATATCCCCTGGCGACTCCGACTACCAGCAGGTCCCGCCCTTCCTCATACTGTGCTTTCGCCAGTTCCGCCGCCGGGATAATATCAAGGATATTGCCGGGATTCGAGGCGGGAACAATGACATAGATCCCCCGGAGTCCCTTTTTCCTTCGTATTCTCTCCAGAATGTCAAAACGGTGCCGGGAAGCTTTTTCCCCGAAAAACATGTGTTCATACCACTCTGTCATTCAGTACTCTCCTTGCCAGATCAAGGGCCATCTCTGCCGCCTGGTCCCGGATCTTTGCGCGGTTCCCGCGGAAGCGGTATTCTTCTACGACGATGCGGTCCTCCTCGGCGCAGCCGATAAACACCAGTCCGACAGGCCTTTCTTCCGTTCCGCCGTCAGGCCCGGCGATTCCGGTGACCGAAACGGCTATATCCGCTTTTCCCTCATTCCTGGCGCCAGCAGCCATCTCGGCCGCCGTCTCCGCGCTGACCGCGGTATACCTGTGCAGCGTTTTTTTCCTGACGCCGAGCATGCGGTGCTTTGCCTTGTCCGAGTAGGTGACAAAGCTTCCCCGGAACACGTCCGACGCGCCGGGAACATTGACCAGTCTCGCGGCGAGAAGCCCGCCGGTACAGGATTCCGCGGCGGTGAAGGTCAGCCCCTGTTCCTTCAGGATGCGCACCACCACGTCCTCCAGGTTTTCTCTCTCATCCGTCGTGAAGACTTCTTTCGGAAACCGTGCCGTAATCTCTTTCACCACCGGGGCGAGAAGCTGTTCCGCCTCCTCCTCCGTCGCGGCCTTGGCGGTAACCCTGACATGGACCTCCCGCGTCTTCGCGTACGTGGCGATAGTAGGGTTGCTCTGGCTGTCAATCAGGTCCAGCAGCCTGTCCTCCACCGTGCTCTCGCCGATGCCGCATATTTTAATCATGCGGGAGCACAGGATGCTGTCGCTCTTTGACTGAAAATACGGAATGACCTGATTCTCCATCATCGGGATAAGCTCTCCCGGAGGGCCCGGAAGCAGGATCGCGGTCTTCCCGTTCTTTTCAATGGCAAGTCCCGGCGCTGTCCCGTTCCCGTTCATGAAAATCTTCTGCCCTTCAGGCACCATGGCCTGCCGGTAGATGCTTTTCGCGACGTCCGTACGGTTCCTGGTCATCAGCCACTCGTCGATAAAGCTTCTCACGTCCGGGTCTTCCACCAGGGGAACCCCCATCTCCTCGCAGCAGATATCCTTGGTAATGTCATCCTCCGTGGGGCCAAGCCCGCCCGAGAGTATCACCAGATCCACCCTTTCGAGGGCTGGCCTGATGACATTCCGCATGCGCGCGGGATTGTCGCCGACCGACGTCTGGTACAGCACCTCATATCCCATGCCGGCGCATTTTTCCGAAAGATACCTGGCGTTCGTATTCAGGATATTCCCCATCAGTATCTCGGTACCGACAGAAATCAGTTCTACCGTCATAGATTAAATATCTCCTGTCATCAGAATCTTATAATTCTTCATGATGTAATCCGCCAGGGAAATGATGGTGAGCGCAAGCGCCACCCAGATGCAGATCTGCTTGGGAATCTCCAGCGCGGGGATATCCAGGATCATCAGGATAACCGCGAACATCTGGAAGGTCGTCTTGAATTTTCCCCAGTAGCTTGCCGCGATAACGACGCCGTTGTCCGAGGCCACCAGGCGGAACCCGCTGATGATGAACTCTCTTCCGATGATGATAACCACCATCCAGGCCGGGATCTCTCCGAGGTCAATCAGGCAGATCAAAGCGGAACATACCAGGAGCTTATCCGCCAGGGGATCCATGAACTTTCCGAAATCCGTCACCAGGTTATGCTTTCTTGCGATTTTTCCGTCTGCCAGGTCCGTCAGGCTCGCCACGATAAAGATAACCAGGGCGATAATGCGGTAGGTATAGTTCTCACCGTGCTGCCACAGCAGGAAGAAAACAAAGAAAGGAACAAGGATCATGCGCAGCGTCGTCAGTTTATTCGGTAAATTCATCTTCAATTACCCCCTTCAGGTCATATTCCACAGAATCGGTTACAACAGCGCGGACAATCGTTCCGGATATCAGGTCAAGGTCAGACCTGATATAAATCTGGGAATCCACGTTCGGCGCATCCATATAAGTGCGGCCTACGTACAGGCCCTCTTCCGGAATGCGTCCCTCTATAATAACATCCAGCCGGGTGCCGGCAAGGGAAGCCGCTTTCTCAAAGGCGATTTCCTGCTGCAGCTCCATGATCTCATCCCGGCGCTCTTCCTTCACGTCGTCCTGAACCTGGTCCGGCCACTCCGCAGCGGGCGTCCCCTCCTCCCTGGAGTAGGCAAAGACTCCCAGGCGCTCAAACTCCATATCGTTGACAAAATCCAGGAGTTCCTCGTGGTCCTCTTCCGTCTCCCCCGGGAAGCCGGAGATCAGCGTCGTCCTGAGGCATATGTCCGGAATCCTCTCCCTTATGCGGGCGATCCTCTGCCGGATTTCCGCCTGTGTTGTCTTTCTGCCCATCCTCCGTAGAATCCTGTCGCTGGCGTGCTGGACAGGGATATCGAGATAATGCAGGACCTTCGGGAGCGTGGCGATGGCTTCTGTCAGTTCATCG
>ONXW01000318.1 GCA_900321915.1 uncultured Eubacteriales bacterium | reverse complement strand
CTGGCTCATCGCGGCTGCCCACGCCTATCTCAGGGAGACCGGGGATTATTCCATTCTTCAGGAGCGCTGCGCGTTTGACAACAATATGGATGAGGCGGACACCCTCATGGAGCACCTGAGAAGGAGCTTCCGGTATACCGTAAACCACAGGGGTCCCCATGCCCTCCCGCTCATCGGCCGCGCGGACTGGAATGACTGCCTGAACCTGAACTGCTTTTCGGAGACGCCCGGGGAGAGCTTCCAGACAACCGGACCGAGCGACGGACCTGTGGCAGAATCCGTATTCATCGCCGGTATGTTTATCCGGTACGGGAAACAGTACGAAGACATCTGCAGGCACCTGGGCATGGACGAAGAAGCCGGGGAAGCTGCGCGGGAGATCGCGGACATGACGCGGGCCGTGGAGACGGCCGGCTGGGACGGCCGCTGGTTCCGCAGGGCTTATGACGCCTTTTCCAACCCGGTGGGAAGCAGTCTCTGCGGGGAAGGCAAAATCTTTATTGAACCCCAGGGAATGTGTGTCCTCGCGGGCGCCGGTGTATCTGACGGCAAAGCGGAGCAGGCGCTTCGCAGTGTGGAGGAATATCTCGACACAGAGTACGGAATTGTCCTGCAGCAGCCGCCTTACCGCACCTATCACCCGGAGCTCGGGGAAATCTCCTCCTACCCGCCCGGGTATAAGGAAAATGCAGGCATTTTCTGTCACAACAACCCGTGGATAGCGTGCGCGGAGACAGTTCTCGGACACGGAAACCGCGCGTTTGAAGTCTTCCGCAGAACCTGCCCCGCCTATCTTGAAGATATCAGCGATATCCGCAGGACGGAGCCCTACGTCTACTGCCAGATGGTTGCGGGAAAAGACGCCCCGTCTTTCGGGGAGGGAAAGAATTCCTGGCTCACGGGAACCGCTGCGTGGACATTTGCCTGCATCAGCCAGTTTATCCTGGGGATCCGTCCGGAACTGGACGGGCTGCTGGTGAATCCCTGTATCCCGGATACGCTTGAGGAATATACGGTGCTGCGCAGATTCCGGGGCACGTTATATCGTATTACGGTAAAGAATCCCGGACATGTACAGAAGGGCGTCTGTTCCGTGACAGTAAACGGAACTCCTCTGGAAGGAACGCTGATTCCGCCCGTGGAAAACTGCCCTGAAGCGGAAGTCATTGTCATGATGGGGTAATAGATATGTAAGAAAAACTCTCCTTTTGGGAGAGTTTTTTTGTGTTACTATATCAGATGGGGAAGATTCCGTTCCCAGAATACAGGAAAATGTTTGATACCGGGGAGTGATACGGATGGCTGACAGAAAACAGATGAGCTATCATGAACAGGAAAATATAGATAATACCAAACGCCTCCGTCAGATTACGAGAGAACTGCCGCCGTTCTGCGCGGATTTTTTCAAGGGGATTGAGCCGAGAACGTCGGCGAGGACACGCCTGGCCTACGGGTATGACCTGAAGACCTTTTTTGAATACCTGCGTAAGGAGAACCCGGTGCTCTCCCGGACAGAGCTCCGTGATATGAAAATCTCCATCCTGGATGAGATACAGCTCCAGGATCTGGAGGAATACATGGAATACCTGAAGTGTTATGACACGGAGTCGCGTGACGATGTGATCAACACGGAGCGCGGTATTATGCGGAAGATATCGTCGCTGAAAAGCTTTTATAATTTCTTTTACCGCAGGGAAAGCATCAAAACCAACCCGGCAGCCCTCTGCGCCCTGCCGAAACTGCACGAAAAGGAAATCATCCGTCTCGAGGTCGACGAGGTTGCGCGCTTCCTGGATGAGGTCGAGGACGGGGAACACCTGACCGAGCGGCAGCGCATGTTCCATGAAAGGACCCGCGTCCGTGATCTGGCCATGATGACCCTGATGCTCGGGACAGGTATCCGCGTGTCGGAATGCGTCGGCATCAACCTGAATGACGTGGACTTTCATAACGGCGGCATCCGGATTCACCGAAAAGGGGGAAAAGAAGTCATCATCTACTTCGGCACAGAGGTTGAGGACGCACTCCTGGATTACATGGATGAGAGGAAACATATCATACCGGAAGCGGGTTCTGAGGACGCGCTCTTCCTCTCCCTGCAGAGAAAGCGCATTAATGTCCGCTCTGTGGAGAATATGGTGAAGAAGTACGCCCGTGTAGTGACTCCCCTCAAGAAGATCACACCGCACAAGCTCCGCAGCACCTATGGCACAAACCTCTACCGCTCCACCGGCGATATCTATCTCGTGGCGGACGTGCTGGGCCACTCGGATGTCAATACAACCAAAAAGCACTACGCGGCGCTGGAAGATGAGCGCCGGCGCAGTGCCCGCAATAAAGTGAAACTGAGAGAAATCTGAAACTGTCCTTACCGGTAGTAGCATACGGTAAGCATATGGCCGGCATGAACCTTCGTGCCGGCTATATTATTAATCCTTCGAAGTTCATTCACATACTCTCTCGCCGTCATATCAGAGCCGTCCCGGTAGCGCTCAGCGAGGGACCAGAGGGTATCTCCCGGTTCCAGCTGTATGCAGGTATAATAGCGGGTGGCCGGATGGCCGTTCACGCTGCTCTGCGCCATAGACCGGATATTCCCGATATGGCAGAAGCACGTAAGAAATGCGGCTGTCATGAGTACCAGGAACATACACGCCGCCCTGCGGTATACGCGCGCTGCTCTCCTGCTTCTTCCGTGTTTCATTCCTCTTCTTTCTGCTTTCATACCGTCCCCCCCCTTGCCAAACATCTGTTCTGTAATTGCTATTATAGTATTCGAACATCTGTTTGTCAATAAAAAACCGAACAAAAGTTTGCCTTTTCGGGGAATGTGTGTTAGAATGTCTGCAGAAACAAACCGAAGGTTACGGATTCAGATATTATATAATACACGGAGAGAATGTCCTATGAACCGGAGCGTCAGAGCAAGTGAGAAACAGGCAAAAATTCTGCAGTATATCAAAGAATGTCTCCTGAAAAGGGGATATCCCCCCACTGTCCGGGAGATCTGCGAGGAGGTGGGACTGAAGTCCACTTCTTCCGTTCATGCCCATCTGGAACAGCTGGAGGCGAACGGATTAATCCGCCGCGACCCCACAAAGCCGCGTGCCATCGAGATTGTCGACGATGATTTCAATCTTGCGCGCCG
>ONXW01000207.1 GCA_900321915.1 uncultured Eubacteriales bacterium | reverse complement strand
TGGGGGGATTTGATCAGCCCTGAAAATGGAAGTTTCTAAATTGGGGCCGTGCACCCTGCCGGTAGGGGGGATTCGCACAGCCCGGCGGTGTATCCTCCCGCCCGGCCGGCCCCAGTATCCCGTCCCCGGCCGGCAGCAGGCCCGCCCTGCGCGTTACTCCATCCGCCCTGCCCGCCGCAAGGGTGGAATAATCGGGGGATTCTGTGTATAATAAGTGAAGATTCAAAAAGATGTGATATCTGTATTTGCCTGATTCCTGCGACAGTGTGAGAAAAGGAGGATTTGCCATGGAAAAACCTGTGGAATACAGCTTAACCTGGGAAGTGACGGATGAGATGACAGCGAAGCGCATCGGAAGCGCGGGCTCAAAGATTCTCTCCACCCCGAATATGGTGGCCCTGATGGAGGACAGCGCCCTGGAACTGGCGAAGGCGTACCTGGATGAGGGGATGACCACGGTGGGCGCGGAGATCCACTGCCGACACCTGGCGCCGACGCCCGTGGGGATGAAGGTGACTGCCACCGCGAAGCTCAGGAGCATCGAGCGCCGCAAGATGTGGTTTGACATTGAGGTTAACGATGAGAAGGGAAAATGCGGCGAAGGCTCCCACCTGCGGATTATGGTAAATGCCAAAGGGATGAGCGAGAAAGCCGAGAAGAAGGCATCTGAATGAGAAAATTTACTTATGACCCCGCAAAGCGCTACACGATCCTCACGGATATCGACGGAACCATCCGGCGCTTTAACGGAATTATCCCGGATTCTACCCGCGAGACCATCCGGAAGCTGCGGGAGCGCGGCCACAAGGTGCTTATCTGCAGCGGCAGGCCGGAGCCGGAGATTGAGCAGAACGTGCTGGACCTGGGATTTGACGGGGTGATCTCCGCGGGCGGGGCGTGCATCACGATGGACGGAAAACGCATCGCGGACATCACCATACCTGTGGATAATTTACTCGCGCTGGCGAGAGACCTGGTGAAGCGGGGAGTGGTCTGCGGCTTCCAGAGCCAGTCCGCAGTCTATGTGCTGGATGCGCAGGAGGAGGCCTACCGGAGTATTTCCGACAGGACCCAGAAGCTTCTTCCGCCGGGAGCGGACCGCCTCCTTCTCCTGCCAAAGCCGATCCAGGCCCTGGAAAAGCTTCGCGATATTGAAAAGCTGATGTTCCTGAGCGACGATGTCCCCCATGAGGATGTCATCCGGGACTGGGGGGAAAAGTTCCGGTTCCTGCCGGTCAGCTTCCCCAGCCCGGTGCCCTTCGGCGGGGAGATAACAAGCCTCTCCGTAAACAAGGGGAAGGCCGTGGAGATCCTGATCAGATCCCTCGGCCTGGAGAGGGATACCGTCATCGGCGTCGGCGACGGGGACAATGATATTGAACTGATTGAGGCTTCCGGGTTCGGCATTGCCATGGGCAACGGGACCGAGGGCGCAAGAAAAGCCGCCGATCTCGTAGCGGAACATATCGAGAACGACGGCTTTGCGAAAGCATTTAAAAGTCTTGGGTTTTTCTGAGGGCCGGAGGATTACTGTTTCTGCAGCTCCTCCGCCTGCAGTTCCCTGTAGTGGGCGCTTACCAGCTCGATGAATTCATTTTCCATGGCGGAGAGGGAAATGTTTTTCCTTGTCAGGATTCCGAAGCTTAAGTGCTCCGAGGTGTGCAGGAGCGGCACGGAGATGACGCCGTACAGCTCATCCTGCCCGTCGAATTCGGAGATGCCGATGGTGTAGAAGTTGGTGCGGGAGATGAGCCGCATCTGCTCCTGGCGGTCATTGACGTAGATAATCTTCTGGGATTCGTTCAGGTCAACCAGCCCGTTCTGGGTGGCGATATGGTAGATAAAGTCCTCGTACTGGCCGATGTACCGGACCACGCCGTAATCCCGGAGATCGTTGATGTCGAGGCCGGCCCGCCCCTTCTTGATGACGAGCTCATGGTTCGCGGAGATACAGACATAGGGACCGAATGTGGCCAGATGGATATAACGGAGGTTACGGTCCTCGAAGTGTTTTTTCATGATCTCCATGTTGGAAGTGGAAAAGTGTATCACGCCCACATTGGACCTGGCCTCGGCCAGATCTTCTATTACCTGGGTGGTGGAGTCCTCCTTCAGCTTGCATCTGAGGAGGGGGTTCTCCTGATGGCGCCGGCAGACTTCATTAAAGCACTCCGCGGTGTGGGAAAAACGGGTCATGCTTACGGAAAAACGGCTGTTTTCCTCCCGGGTCCCCGCGACGAAGCGGCGGAGGTTGTCCATCTCCTGCTCGATGACCTCGCAGTGCCTGAGAAACATCTCCCCGTTCCGGGTGAGCCTGGTGCCCTGGCTGGTGCGCTGGAACAGCTCCATGCCGGCTTCTTCCTCAATATTACGGATAATATGGCTGAGCTGCGGCTGCGAAATATACATGGCCTTGGCCGCCTGGTTGATGGAACCGTATCTGGCAACAGCTACGTAATATTTGATATTGCTCTCGTCCACGATAAACACCTCTTATCCTGTACTGCGCATCCCTGTTCCCGGAAGTTCCTGACGGAATCTTTCATGATAATCATACTATTTTCCCGGGAGATAATCCATAGAGGAACCGTTTCCGGGGGGTATCGTTTTTTCGGATACCCGTTATATTTGCAACAAATTACCGCATTAAAGCGGAAATGATGTATGATATGGACAGAAACCTGTATTGTGTAATTTGAAACCAGAAGAAAGGTGGTCAACGATGTCACAGGATATTCAGGCAATTCTGGAAAATGCTGTCGATCGAAGCAGGGACGTGTTGTTTGAGGGCAAAGTCGCCAGCTATATTCCTGAACTGGCCAAAGCGGACTCGTCGAACCTGGGTGCGTGCATCATGACGAAGGACGGCCGGATATTTAAAGCCGGAGATTACAACATTCCGTTCACTATGCAGAGTATCGCCAAGACTTTCTCGCTGATTCTCGCACTGCAGACAGCGGGATATGACAAGGTGTTCAGCAAGGTGGGAATGGAACCGACGGGGGACCGGTTCGACAGTATTCTCCAGCTGGAACTCAAAGACTGGCGTCCGTTCAACCCGATGATCAACGCGGGCGCTATCGTGACGGCCGGATGCATTGAGGCAAAAGACCCGTTCGAGGAGTTTCTTGCTCTGGTGAGAAAGCTTTGCGGAAGCGAAAAAATCCACCTGAACGAGAAGGTGTACCTCTCCGAGAAGAGGACCGGCACAAGAAACCGCTCCATTGCGTACCTGCTGAAGACAGACAATGTGCTTGACGGGGAACCGGAAGAAGTTCTGGACGTGTACTTCCGGATGTGTTCTGTGATGGTGACGGCAAAGAACCTGGCGCACTATGCCCTGATTCTCTCCTGCAACGGCGTGGATCCGTCCACAGGGGAACAGGTTCTGGACCCGAATATCGTAAAGGTTGTCACAACGCTGATGATGCTTTGCGGTATGTACGACGAGTCCGGCGAGTATGCCGTGAAAGTCGGCCTCCCGTCCAAGAGCGGCGTCGGCGGCGGTATCGCTGCTGTCTGCCATGGCGGGGCCGGAATCGGAACCTTCGGACCGATGCTGAACAAGAAGGGGAACAGCGTCGGCGGCGAGTCGATTCTCCAGATGCTGTCGGAGGACCTGAAGCTTCATACTTTTTCAGGGGGAAGCAGCCTGCTCTTTGCTGACCAGGCAGAAACAATGTAAACAGAGTTAAGGGAAAGGAAAGGTGGAATTCATGTTTGGAAGTATTATCGGTGCAATCAGCGGCTTTATGTACAGTAAACTGCTGATTATCCTGCTGCTCGGCGTCGGCCTGTATTTTTCATTTGCCACAAAGTTTGTGCAGTTCAGGCTTTTCGGGGAGTCCATCCGTGTCGTCACGGAGAAGCCGGACAAGGAAGGTTCTGTATCTTCCTTCCAGGCCCTGATGGTATCTACCGCATCCCGCGTAGGTACAGGTAATATCGTCGGTGTCGCAACCGCTATCTGCCTCGGCGGATACGGCGCGGTATTCTGGATGTGGGTCATCGCCCTGGTCGGCGGCGCATCCGCATTTGTAGAGAGTACACTGGCACAGATTTACAAGAGAAGAGACCCGGAAGGCAACAGCTACGGCGGTCCCGCCTACTATATCGAGGCAGC
>ONXW01000196.1 GCA_900321915.1 uncultured Eubacteriales bacterium | reverse complement strand
GGCGTTTCCTTGTATCCGTGGAGCACCCAGGTATTAAACAGCCCAAACAGGCCGTAGGCATAATAATTAAGGATATATTCCGCCTTATGGCGGGCGGCTTCCTCCTGGTCCGCCGGCACGTAATCGTAGCCGCGGATGACCTCCAGAAATGCCTTCAGGAAGGCCTGCTGGTGTCCGCGCTTATAGACCAGGTCAATGGTATCCCGAACCTCCAGGCAGAAGGAAAAATAGTTTCTGGCGGCGTAGGAACGTGTTCTCAGGTCTACCTTGCCGTTTTTTTCCGTGTATCTCTCCCAGAGCTTCCGGAATTTCCATGCTAAAAGCTCGTCCTTCGATTTAAAATAACGGAAATAAGTAACTCTCCCCACATCGGCCAGGGCCGTCATCTCCTCAATCGATATCTTCTCCACGGGCTTTTCCCGCATCAGCGCAAGCAGCGCGTCCCCCATGCTTTCCTTCAGCATGTCCGTCGTTTCCTGTCTTCTTCTCATAACTGTTCCTCTTCTGTCGTTTTCTTCAGATGTGATCCGCAAGAAACATATTTCGAATATAGTATCATTGATACATCAATCTCAGGATGTACCACTTTTCAGACAGGTATTGCCTTTTTGAAAATTGATGATACTATAGTATCCGTCAAGCAAAGATACATTCGTATCACAATACTTTTGTATCACGATACTATCATTTCTGTCAACCGACGTCAAGGAGGTTTTTTAAAAATGCTGACCCTGGAAAATACACATACCATAACCGATCTGGTCCGGAATGCCCGTGATGAATACGCAGATCGCGTTTTTCTCCGCTATGAGCGCAATGATTCTATATATGATGTAACCTACCGTCATCTGGCCGGCGAGTGCCGCGCCTTTGCCGCGTGGGCTTCCGATCTGGGAAAGGAACTGGGACATCCGGTCAAGGCTGGTCTCCTGGGAAGCGCCAGCGCCCACTATATCGCCCTTATGCTGGGCCTGATGGCCGGCGGCGCGGTTGCCGTACCGCTGGATATCCAGCTGGACTTTGAGACCCTTGCCGACAACCTGAACCGCTCGGACGTGGATGTCCTTTTCTATGACTGGGATTACAGCACCCGTATCAGGGGCATCGAGGAGCGCTGCCCCGGTCTTTCTGAAATCCGCTGCCTCCAGCAGGGAAAGAACGCCGCCTGTTCCGAGGATATCATGGTAAAGTACCTGGATGCTCCCCTGCCGGAGGTTGATGTCCGTCCGGAAGACCTGGCAATGATCCTTTTCACCTCAGGAACCACCGGAAAAGGCAAGGGCGTCATGCTCTCCCACGGCAATCTCATCGACAACACATTCAATTATGAAGAGCCGGAAGGCGCGGATAAGGATACCTGCCTGAATGTCCTGCCGATTCACCATGTATTCTGCATCACCTGCGACATCCTCACCACAGCCCGCTACGGCGGCAATGTGGCGCTGAATCCCAGCATTTCAATGATCGGAAGAAGCATTCAGCGTTTCCAGCCCACCGTCATCCGCATGGTTCCCATGATGGCGAAGGCCCTTTACAACCGCATCCAGAGCGTTCTCGCGGCAAATCCGCACATGACGGGCCGTGAGGCGGCCAACCAGGTGCTGGGCCACCGCCTGAAGCGGATCGTCTGCGGCGGCGGTTATCTCACGCCGGAGCTGGCTGACGCGTATTACGCCCTTAATGTGCCGATCCAGCAGGGTTACGGCATGTCCGAGTGCGCTCCGAAGATCTCCGCTCCGGACTGGTCCAGAAGTGATAAGACCGCTTCTGTGGGTCATCTGGTAGAGCGCTGCCAGGTACGCATCGTGGACGGTGAAATCCAGGTAAAGAGCCCGTCTGTGATGATGGGTTATTACGGGGATCCGGAGAATACAAAAGCGACTCTCACCGACGACGGCTGGCTCAGGACCGGGGATCTGGGATATCTGGATGATGAGGATTTCCTCTATCTCACCGGCCGTGTCAAGAACCTTATTATCCTTTCCAACGGAGAAAATGTAGCTCCGGAGGAGCTGGAAAATATGTTCGACAACACTCCCCTCACCGAGGATGTGCTGATCTACGGCGCTGATGACATGCTCTGCGCCGAGGTTTATCCGAACTTCAAGTATGCCGAGGACAGAGGAATCCAGGACGTCGCGGCGGCCGTGGAAGAATTTGTCCAGGACCTCAACAGCAGGCTTCCGGGCTTCAAGAGAATTCTCCGCGTCCATGTGCGGAAAAAGCCCTTCAAGAAGACTTCTTCCAAGAAGATCATCCGTTCCGCCTTCTTTGCGGAGCTGAAGGAGAAAAAGGAATCCGCGAAAACCAGGAAGCTTCCGGAGAATGAAGTCCAGAATACCATCTATGAGCTCGCTGCCGCACAGCTGGGACACAGGGATTTCGGCACCGATACCGACCTCGGGGAGGCCGGCCTCGATTCCCTGGGAAGCGTGATGCTTCTCTCCG
>ONXW01000092.1 GCA_900321915.1 uncultured Eubacteriales bacterium | reverse complement strand
TCGAAATTAACTTTGATAAGGTTGCCGTTGACGCCGGCCACATATCCTGTCTCTGTTTTCATATAACACTCCCGTTACAAACTGTAAACCTGCCGCTGTATCCCGTCGAAGAGAGACTGGAATTCCGCCTTGCCCTTTTCCTGTTCGAAGCAGGAGAGACGTTCCAGCAGCTTTAATTTGATTGCATATCCGAACAGCACATAGTCGTCAAACATATGAAGACCTACCAGTGAGTCAAGATTCTCAAACTCATATTCGAGAAGAATCCGCTCCGCTTCCAGCGGGTTTTTCGCCGTGAGCGCCGACTGGACGACCTGGGAAATGAAACCGTCCTTGTCATACGCCGAGGAATAGGTCCGCCCGAGATTCAGGCTTCTCTGATAGCTCAGCTCTTTGTTCAGCATCTCATAGAAACGGGCCCACTCTTCCACAAGCGGTCCTTCCTTCGAAGAAATCGTCAGATTCTTCAGGAGTTCATAGTCTTTTTCACTTACATTCCCCTCGCAGCAGGTCAGGAATTCCCCGTAGGTAAGCGGCATATCCCCGTCTGCCCGCAGTTCCGGCAGGCTTGCTATCAGATAATAGTAAGAACCCACACTGCACCTCCTTTACTGGAAGTCCAGGTTTCTGAAGTACGGCATCAGCATCTCCATGATTGCGTCATCGGAGCAGTCAAAATAACCCGAGCCATCTTTGGCGGCAAGGCGGAATCCGTGCTGGACCCCCTTGGTCGGGCGGATCTCCAGCCCATTCCTGATTTCCTGGGCAAGCTCCGACTTCAGTGCGTCATTCACCTCAGCGACTTCTGCCGTGTAAGCAGAAATATCCTCGCCGGCCATCGCCGCGCGAATCAGCTTTCCGAGTCCTTCCCCGGTAAGCTCCTTCCGGATATCCGCCGCAAGAATCTTCTCGAACTCCGCCTGAATCTCAGACTTGAAGGACAGAACCGCGTCTCTCTTCGCCTGGTCGGCGCTGACGACAGCACTCTCACGAAGAATGGAGATTTCCTTCTCCGCTGTGTCTTTATACTGCTGTGCTTCAGCCTTGCCGTCGGCAACGATAGAATCGGCCTTCTTCTTTGCTTCCGCAATAATGGATTCCGCTTCTTTATTCGCCGCCTCTATTCCCTCTTTACGGATAGAGGAAACAAGGTTTTGAATCTGTAATTCCATAGACACCTCCATTCATATAATTGAAACCAATTATAATTTTTCCCATTATAGCACTAATCCTAACCATAATAGCACACTTGAAGTAAAAATGGGGAGTTTTTTAGTGCAGAATAATTGATGAAATTATTCGAATAGCGAATATATGCGCGTATTTCATCTGTCCGGCGCCGAATCATCCACGGAATTGCCGCCGGCCCGAACCACTTCCACCTCCATGTCTGCAAACGGAGACAGCCGCCGCTTCAGCCGTTTAATGTCCGGAATCACCCGCGCATGAAGCATGAATGCCTCCCTGAGAACGGTCGTTCCGAGAAAGGAAATGATCGCTAAAAGGACCTGGTCCAGCAGGACCGAAAGTGTGACGCCCAGAATGCTGAGCCCGATCCCGATGACATACCCTCCGACGGCCCTTTTGTGAGCCAGTCTGATCTGATGGTCGAATTCGCCCTGATCCCTCCTGACGGCGGCGGAAAGCGCCTGTCTCAGCCTTTCTGCATCTACCGGGCCGTCGGCGATGACCTGCAGTTTATCATGCAGATGTGTCTTCCAGTTGATATCTGTGCAGAATGTTTTCAGATAATCATACACATCCCCGCTGATTCTTGTCCGGGACGGGTCAAAAGAATTGTAAAGCTGCGATTCACTGTTTATTCTGATTTGTATCATGACAGGCACTTCTCCTTGTGTTATTCTTTTTGTTAACAGTGCTGTTTCCGGCAAGTTCACCGATGGGGGCGTTTCCGCACCGGGGAAATTTTGCCCATTCGATTTTACCACAGGATCAAAAAAGAGGATCTGTTTATGAAAAAAGAACTTATCACCCAGCTGGAAAATGCCGCGCGTAAAGCCGGGCAGATCATACTTTCCGCCTCTGATATCGAACGAAAGACCTCGGAAAAAGAGGGCCACGGAAATTTTGTCACAGAATATGACAGAAAGGTCCAGGAATACCTCTCCACTGAACTCCGGAAAATACTTCCGGAAGCCAATTTTCTCGGTGAGGAGGAAGGCGAAGACCTGTTCCGCGAGGAATACCGGCAGGGTTATCTCTTTATCGTTGACCCCATCGACGGTACCGCAAACTTTCTCTCCGGCTTCCGTACCAGTGTAGTCAGCATTGCCCTCTTCCGGGACGGAAAACCCTGGATCGGCGTGATCTACAACCCCTATGAGGATGCCATGTTCACCGCTGAACGAGGTTCAGGCGCCTACAGAAACGGGAGCAGTATCCGCTCTCTGAACCATGATCTGGCGCACAGCCTGGTCCTTTTCGGAACTGCTCCCTATTATGAAGATAAATATGAATTAACTTTTTCCCTTGCCAGGAAATACATGCAGCTGGGAATGGACATCCGCCGCTTCGGGGCTGCCGCCTGGGATCTCTGCTGTCTCGCGGACGGCAGGGCCGGTCTTTTCTTTGAGGCAAAACTCAGTCTCTGGGATTTTGCCGCAGGCGCCCTCATTGCGGAGGAAGCCGGCTGTAAGGTTTCCGACCTGGACGGTCAGCCGCTCTCCTATGACGGTCCTTCCTCCGTTATGGCCGCCTCCCGGGGCGTTGCCGCCGAAGGAAACTACCTCCCCCGCGAGATTCCCGGGATATAACCGCCGGCCGGAAAGCAGGCTGTCCGCCGTGATTATTCCGGCGTATCAGTCGTTCACCTTCTCCAGCACATATTCCGCTGTCCCGGCATCCTCTTCCTTAACCAGGGTCAGCGAGTTTTCTTCCGGATCAACGGTAAAAACAGTCTTTTTGATGCTGCTGCTCTCGAACTCCAGTGTAAGACGGCCATCCTCAAGCGTATAGTCAAACGGATACTCATGTTCCGGAACGATCAGCGCCCCGGTGCCGTCTTCACTGAACTGATAGGATGTAACGTCATCAATCGTCCAAAGCCCGGTAATATCCTCTTCCGTATCCTTTACTTCCGTCTTCGGCACTTCCTTTACAGCTTCAGTTTCAGCTGTCGTGACTGCCGCGGTTTCCTTTGGAATGAGGTCATTTACAAGGGCAGTCTCTCCGTCTTCAAGCTTGAGGAGGTCGTCCTCCTCCTCTTCTTTCACTTCCGGCTTCTTCACATTGGACGGGGTGGCTTTCTCCTTCTCCGTTTCGGAAGATTCCTCTGTCTGCCGGACCATATTGGAATTTGTGGCCTTCACTTCGGTCACTCCGGCTCCGCCCTTCGGTTCCGCTCCTTTGTCGGCCAGTGCGGACATCGGCAGCACGGCCAGCAGGAAAACTGCCGCCAGTGCGATGCTGATTCTTTTAATCCATTGATTCTTCATGCTGTTTTACCTCCCCGTCCTTATCTGCCGCTGCCGGCAGGCATTCCGTCCCAGGCGCCGTCCGCGCCGCAGTAGTAGCCGTCCGGTGTTACTGTATCCACATACATATGTCCCTGGTTATATCCCGGCATCGTCTCAAAATAATACCATTTGCCATCGATCTGATGCCATCCGGTGAACATCTCACCCATCCAGCCGTCAGAAACCGGATTCAGATAATATCTGCTTCCGTTGTCGTTGATCCAGCCGGTCTGCATGAGGCCGTTTTCATCAAAATAATACCATCCGTACCTTCCGTTGTACAGGATATTCTGCCATCCTGTCGCCTGGCTGCCGCCTAAAAGATCGAAATGCCAGCCGTCTGCCGCCAGCCTCCACTGTCCCTGGGCATGGCCGCCGATGCTGCTGGAAGCAGAGGAGCTTCTGCTTCCGGAGGATCTGTCCTTCCCGCCGGATTTCCTTCCTTCGTCCTTCCTGTCGTCCGTGTTCGCGTCGTCCTTTTTGTCATCGCCCGACCGGGAGATGCTCCGTGTTTCTT
>ONXW01000071.1 GCA_900321915.1 uncultured Eubacteriales bacterium | reverse complement strand
TAGTTCCTTATACGCCCGGCGGTGCGGAACCTTCCCGTCGTCGTTTCTCACAAAGTCGATGCCGGATTCTCAGCGTGTGAGTGCGCTGAGGCCGACACAAGCTGCATTAAGCAGCAAGAGCAAATTCTTTGTTATTTGCGTTTATTTTTAATTTTGCCATTTGACGCATTGCATGCGGATAGCTTCACCAGCTGCACAGTCCCTGTCGAAACCGGTACTGCCCCTTGTTGGTTACGCGCACTATTTTAGCATCTTAACGGCTTTAAGTCAATGAAGAGCCCTCTTTCGCTTTCCTTACGGCGGTATCAGAAACCCCTCAGAATTAAGGCATTCTTTCTTCAGAATACTGCATCATTTCGTAAGCATTTGTCAGACTATCTTTATTGAATCCCGCCGCCCGGACTGTTATGATCAAATCACATAATACATAGTTTATATCCTGGAAACGGAGGCGGCAGTTATGGCAAAACATGCTATGCAGCAGGCTGTCTGGACGGCGATGGGTCTTACCGTTGCGAGGCTTTTGCTTATCTGGTTCGAAGCGTGGACTATCGCGAAGTACCAGAGCCTGATTATGACTTTTTTCGGAGGTTTCAGTATCTCCTTCCTCCTCTTCCTCTTTGTGGAGGAGATTACCGAAAAAACCGCGGCGAGAAAGAAACGGAGAGAAAGTTCCGTGGACGCGCTGCGGCAGCAGTAGCTTTCACTCCTGATGTGAATTGATCCTTCTTGTAATGTTTACCTATATACTTCTGTGGCGGTGAGGCTGTCGGGACGGACCAGTGCGGTTCCGGAACGGCAGCCTCATTTTCTGTGCACCGCGTTTTTTTCTCAATACAGGACTCTCCCGGTCACACTCTCCGGGCATTCCGCAATTTCTTCCGGCGTGCCGCAGGCAACGATTCTTCCGCCCTCGTCGCCCCCGCCGGGTCCCATGTCGATAATATAGCCGGCGTTCCGTATGACATCCAGGTCGTGCTCGATCACCACGACAGTCGCGCCGTTCTCTATAAGGGCCGCAAACACATCGAGCAGCGTCCTCACATCCAGCGGGTGAAGCCCGATGGTGGGCTCGTCAAACACAAATACCGAATCCGCCTGCTGCCTGCCCATCTCGCTGGCCAACTTCAGCCGCTGCGCTTCGCCTCCCGACAGGCTCGGCGTCTCTTCCCCGAGGGTCAGGTACCCGAGGCCCAGGCTTTTCAGGACAGACAGCTTCGGGGCGACATTCTTCATGTCCCTGCAGAAGCCAATGGCTGTATTCACATCCATGGCCATCAGCTCCGGCAGGCTTCTCTCCTCACCCGCCTTATTCCTGAGCTTTATCCTGGCGGCTTCTTTTGCGTATCTTGACCCTTTGCACTCCGGACATGTGATATCCACATCCGGCAGGAACTGCACATCCAGGCTGATGGATCCTGTGCCGTCGCAGACCGGGCAGCGCAGCGAACCGGTATTATAGGAGAAATCGCCGGCTTTCAGCCCTCTCTCCTTCGCGCTCCCGCATCTCGCGTAAATCTTGCGCAGCTCATCGTGGACATTTGCGTATGTGGCGACAGTGGAGCGGATATTGATGCCGATGGGGGACGCGTCAATCAGCTTTACATGGCTGATGCCCGGGGCCTCCGCCCGCAGCACATGGTCCGGCAGCCTTCTGCCCGCTGCCAGCGCATTCAGTCCCGGTACAAGACTTTCCAGCACCATGGTTGTCTTGCCTGACCCGGACACTCCCGTGACCACGGTAAGCTTCCCCCGCGGTATCCTGACATCCAGGGATTTCACCGTGTGTATGGGGCCTGTCTTCATACGGATGCATCCGCCTTTAAAGAGTTCCTCAGGGTTATCCCTTTTCAGGGTCTCCCGCTTTTCTTTCAGGAACGGTCCGATGACAGATTCAGGATTATCGGAAACCTGACTGACTGTCCCCTCCGCGATGACCCTGCCGCCGTCCGCGCCGGCTTTCGGGCCCAGCTCAATCAGCCAGTCAGACTCTTTCAGTATCTGTATATCATGGTCAACCAGCACCACGGAGTTCCCGTCGGCTATCAGGTCGCGCATCACGCCGTTCAGCCCCCTGATATTGGCGGGGTGCAGGCCCACAGACGGCTCGTCAAGGACATAGAGGACGCCCGTCGTGCGGTTTCTCACCGCCCTTGCCAGCTGCATCCTCTGCCTCTCCCCGGTGGAGAGCGTCGACGAAGCGCGGTCGAGGGTGAGGTAGGAAAGTCCCAGATCCATCAGGCGTTTCGCGGCTGTCTGATAGGATTCGCAGATGCTCTCCGCCATGGGCTTCATCTCATCCGGCATGGATGCGGGAACTTTCGCCGTCCAGTCCAGCGACTCCGAAAGCGTCATGGCGCACGCCTCCGCAAGGTTTATCCCCATGATCTGCGGCGCCCTCGCCTTTTCGGAAAGCCTTGTCCCGCCGCATTCCGGACATACCGAAAAGCGAAGGAACTTTTCCACCCGCTTCATGCCGTTTTCGTCTTTCACCTTTGAAAGGGCATTTTCCACTGTATAAATGGCGTTGAAATAGGTGAAATCCATCTCCCCGGCAGCGCCGCTCGTCTGGTTCTGGTATACGATATGGCGCTTGACCGCGGGCCCGTGGAACACCATATCCCGCTCCTTCTGCGTAAGCTCCCGGAACGGCACATCCGTGCGCACGCCCAGATCTCTGGCGATATCTTTCATCAGCGACCACATAAGGGTCTGCCAGGGAAGCACCGCGCCCTCGTCAATGCTCAGCGATTCGTCCGGCACCAGGGTGGACTCGTCCACCACGCGTATGATTCCCGTCCCGTCGCACTTCGGGCAGGCCCCCTGGCTGTTAAAGGCAAGCTCTTCCGCGCCGGGACCGTAAAAGTGTTCACCGCATTCCGGGCATACCAGCTCCTGCTCTGCCGCCACGGCCGTCGACGGCGGCAGGTAATGGCCGTTCGGGCACCTGTGGCTGCCGAGGCGCGAAAACATCAGCCGGAGGCTGTTCAGCAGTTCCGTCCCCGTACCGAAGGTAGACCGGATCCCCGGAACCGCGGGCCTTTGGTGCAGGGCGAGCGCCGCAGGGACATACAGCACCTCGTCCACATCCGCCTTCGCGGCCTGCGTCATGCGCCGCCTTGTATAGGTGGAAAGCGATTCCAGGTACCGCCTCGAGCCCTCCGCATAGAGCACGCCCAGCGCGAGGGATGATTTGCCCGACCCGGACACGCCCGCTATTCCTACAATCCTGTTCAGCGGTATATCGACGTCAATATTTTTCAGGTTGTGCACCCTCGCTCCCCTGACTTTTATCTTTTTCGGCATTTCATCCGTCATAACCTGTCTGTCTCCCCTATTATCATGTCTCGTAAATGTAAGCTGTTATAAAGTCATTTTACAGAAGCCCGGTTTGCCCGTCAGCCTGACGTCCGCCCCCGTCAGTAGTACGCCGGGGGATTTACGGCTTTTGCCATCAGCTCCACAAGCCAGTTGATGCCGAACACCGGAAGGCCTGACAGCTCGTGCACCATTTTCGCGTAGGGACCGAAATTGGTGCATTCGAATACGATGGCGCCTGTATCCGGGTGTTCCCGCATGTGCCGCACTGTCATTTCCCTCATGCACTCCTCCAGCACCTCCAGGTCCGCCTGGGTCCCGTCCTCGATAAATACCTTCGCAAACGGCGTGTTCTCCTGCATTCCGGTCACAACCACGTTCATATCGCCGGTGGTGAATCCCAGCGCGGTAAAGTGCTCTTCCGTCAGGTTTTTCTTTCTCTGGGTAAAGACCGCCACCTTCTTCTTCGGCCCCACCGCCTGGTGCGCCAGGGGTATGGCGAGAAGGCCCGAGGTAAATACCGGGATATTCACCGCCTCCGCCAGCTGCGGCTGGAACGGGGCAAGAAACCCGCAGCTCGTGGTGATGGCTTTGCAGCCCTCTGCCTCCAGCTCCCGGGCAGCCTCGATAAAGGGGACAAGCAGCTCCGGGTCCGGCTCGTCTCCCATAATCCGTACCGGCTTCGCGCCCTTCACCACCTTGTACTTTACGGGAATCCCCGCATAGGTCAGGGCATTGCCGATGTCCCCGGGAATGCGGGGAAAACGGGTGTCCAGCATCAGGATTCCGATATCCTGTCCGTAATTGGTATAACCTCCGTATAAATGCATCTGATCACTCCTTCTGCCTGCTGAGCCTTGTTTGTCACTCGCCTTAAGAGACGGGGGACATCCCACACTGTAGTTATCTTACCACAACTTATCCATTTTCATCCATTGCCGGGAAAAACAAAGAGCCGCCGCATCCGGATGGAAATCCGGGCGGCAGCCTTGATAAGTACACTGTTTCATGTTATTGCATATATTCAGCAGCGAATTCCCAGCTCCAGCATCCACTGGACAAAATCCGCCGTCTCATCGGAGTCGGAATATATTGCCTGAGACATCCTCGGGAAAGAGAACAGCTCCGTATTCCCGTCTGAAAGAAAGGTACCTTTCATCGACAAATCAGCTTTTTCCCCTGACACTGCTGCATTTACCTTAGGCATCTCCTGTTTCCTCCCCCTCTGCAAGTCACGCCGGTGTCCCGGCACCGAGATCCATTATACTAGGTCTTGTGGAGATGTCAAATAAGAATCTATATTTTGGGTATCAAAGGATTTTATCGAAATCTTTATATTACCCGAGCCGGGAGATTCCCCCCTTCCGGAGAATCGCGTCCCGAAGCCTCCCCGCATGTACAAACCCGTGATCGGAGAGCTCTCCCGCCGCCTCCCGCAGCGCCTTCTCCAGGCGGTCCGCCAGGCCGTCAAAATGCTTCATGGCGTTCTTTTTTCCCAGATGCAGCTCTTCCGCCGCGATCTCGAAAGAATTGCGGGTGATCCGGTCCAGGCTGTCCGCATCCCCGATGTGGTACGCCATATTCCGCGTGCTCTCCGGATATACGGCCGTGCTCAGGATATCGTAGGCCGGCGCCAGCCGTTTCCGCCTGAGATCCGGGCCGTACAGCAGCGAACAGTTTTTGATGTGATTGTCGGTATTCCCGATAAGATAATCAAATACCACGATGTCCCACAGCTTCATCTGGTCCGCGATCGGGTCCGAGGAGTAATCCCGCAGCACGGAAAACATCCTGAAGAGATAGTTTTCCCCCGGCTTCTCGTACTTGTCGAAAGCATGGATCCCCATCGCCTGCGCAAAATCCTCCTGGTGAAGCCGCATCGGCACGGGAAGCCCGTCCACGTCGCAGGAATGCTCCCCGAATTCCCTGTCATACCTCCGGGTGGCGAAGAGGACATCCTTATCCTCCCCTCCCCCGGCGTCGATGATAAAGCTCTCCGGCACGGGAAGCCCAAGCAGGGCCGCCGTCCGCAGGCAGAGCTGCTCATTCAGGACAATGTTTTTCAGCCGCACATGGCTCTGTTTGACAATATGGGTGCTCGGTGCCGTCCCGGAGGGGTAATACCAGGCATTCTCGCTCTCGCGGAAATACAGTCCCACCTTGCCGGTGGCGCCGGTCAGGGACAGGTGGGTCTTTTTCAGGATCTCCGCGGATCTGGTCGCCCCCTCCGCCGCCAGCGCCCGGATCTCCTCCATGGCAAGCTTCCGGTACTGCGGCGCGTCCGCGCCCCCATCCTTCTCCGTTATCTGTACCGCGCCCAGGCATTCCTTTCCGAGGGAGGCAAGCAGCGCGATATAATCATCCTCATCCGCCCTCACCCACTGGGCCACAGACCGCCTGGTAAATCCCTCCGGCAGCATTCCGTCGAAAAAGTTCCTCGTGCGTGCTGTGGAAAATGCTTCCGCCTGGAAAGGCAGGCTGATGGAAATGGGCCGGGCACCGGCACGGTCCGTATATTCCGGGAGATAAGAGAAACAGGCCTCCGAGGGATTCTCCCCCCGGATGATTCCGACAGGGACCATGGTCCCGTTAATCTCTATCTGTACATTCAGCTCTCCCATAGATTACCGCTCCTTCAACTCACAGTCCAGGCCCAGGAGCCCGGCCAGGTACAGGGCCCGCCCCAGCTCGGCCGTCTCTTTTCCCCGCTCCAGGTCGGAGATGAAACTCACACTGAACCCGCTGACATTTGCCACATATCCCTGGGTATACCCCAGTTCCTTCCTGCGTTTCCTCAGCGCCTGTCCGAATGATCCCGCATCTGTGATTCGCATCTTTATTCCCCCGTCCGCAAACCTGCTGATACAGCCGTACGGCTCAATTTCTCCTGTTCCGGAAGAATTTGAGCCGTACTGCTAAATTTTCTGTATTCAATTATATAATGCGCCGTACGGCTAAGTCAAGCCTGCGGATCCTAATTGTTGACGAAGGCAAATTCCGGTGTCGGCCAGTCTCCGTAATGGTTCTGCACAAACCAGCCGTCCTCAAGCTCCGCGCCCAGCGCCGCGAGGCTCTGGAGGCCGTACCGCCCCTGGAACCGCTGAATCAGGCTGCCGTCATAGGCATAGGCCGGCACGCGGTCTGTCTCTGTCCCGAGAAAGCTGCTGTAAGCTTCCGTATCGGTATCCAGGGCGATGATGCCCTCCCCGGCCTCCCGGTTTCCGAGGGCCGTCAGATAGGCAAACCGGTTATCCTCCTGTTTTTCATTGACGATCTCCAGATAGCCGCAGTCAAAGGCGCTTCCTCCAAACCTGGACGCGAAGGCCCCGGCCGGGGTATCCCATCCCGGAAGCTCGGTCTCGCCGCCCTCACCGGTGCCGCTCTCGTCATCAGTACTCACTGCAATGGTGCTCTGGCCTGCGCCGCCTTCCTCGCCGCCCTCCTGGAGGGCCTCTTCATTGTCCGCTTCGGTGCGCACCAGGCCTGTGGCATAGCAGCTGCTGACAGACCCGTCACCGCTGCCGAGAAATCCTCCCGGCGCCTGCCCCAGAACTGAGCAGGTTGAGTAGCAGGAACTGATGGGACAGTTCCCCGCGTCCCCGATAAAACCGCCGGCCAGGCCGCCGGTGCATGTGACGTTAAAGCCCTGTTCCGGGGTGTACCGGCCTTCTGTCGTATGTCCGCCCGCATAGCAGGCTGTGATATTTACGCCTGACGCAGATCCCATAAAACCGCCGGCCGCCTGCCCGTTTCCTGTCACAAGAAGGGCAGCGCCCGCCCCGGTCACACGTCCGCCGGACAGGCTTCCGATGAGGCCGCCGGTGCTTCCGCCGCCGATGATAAGGGACTCCTTACCCCAGGCGACGATATTCGTGACCACGGTATTATCCGCGGAACCGAGAAGCGCCCCCGCGTTGCCGGTTCCCGTGACGGTGAAGTCCTGCAGCATCAGGTCGGAGATGGCGCTGCGCTCCGGAAGGTGCCCGAACAGGCCCGCATCTCCGTCCGTATCCACCACCACCCCGGTGATCCGGTGTCCTTTCCCCTCATAGGTCAGTGCCGCGGGGGAACTCACGGGATGGAAGCATCCCGCCTTTGTGCCGGAAGCGGCGCCCGCGTCATAGATGCTGACCGCGCCGGTTCCGATGGCTTCCTGGAATTTCTCCCAGTCCAGATCCGACGTCTGCTCCGCCCCGGTGACCTGGATCTGCGCCCGTTCCCCGTTCACGTTGGAAACCGTGCGGTCCAGGTTTTCCAGATGCCGGAAATTGCCCACAAGGGCTTTCTTTGTCCCGGGATCCGATTCACTGTCCGCGATCTCCGCGTAGAGGCTGTTTGTAATGCGCACAGCGCTGTTCGCCACATTGGTAAGGACCTTATTGCTGAAGGAAACCGCCTGCACCGCGATGTCCTCGCCGGGGATGAAACCGTCCCCCTCGAAAAGGTCGCTGAAATGCATGCCTGGAACCGTGACATCATCCAGGGTCACGGTATACCTGTGGGAAATGTTGTCGTAAACGATGTTCTTTTTATCCATGGACTGGACGTTCAGGGAATAGACCTTCTGCTTCCCGCTGAGCTCACCGGTGATCACCAGCTTGAGGGACGCGTCCAGATTGGCGTCGTTCGGGTCCGTGATATACGCCGTCAGTTTTTCGGCGTTCACCACCTCCACCAGCGGCATCTCCAGACGTTTTCCCTTCTCCAGGAGCTGTGCCTCCTCGCCGCCGTACCAGCCGATCACCGATTTCTCACTGCCGTAGCTGCGCCGGTCCGCCTTATGATTCTCCCCGGCAGTGTCCCGGAGTCCCAGAAGGGTTTCGTAATCCCCCGGGCCCAGGGTTTTTCCGTAGCGGGTCCCGCTCTTTGTGGCGTAAAAGACGTCCAGGACCAGGGCCGGCTGCTTCTGGTAGCGGACGATATAGCTGCCGCCGACACGGATATTTTCCTCTATGGACGCAAAGGGAAGCATGACTCCCAATACCGAGGCCTCCCCGAAATCATCCGGCCCGTTGACCGTAAAATAACAGATTTCCGCGCCTTCGCCGCCGGCAGCGCTCTCCACCGCGCCGAAATCGCTCCTGCCGAGAAATCCCTGGCTTTCCGCCATGGTCAGGTGGTTCTGTGCGCTGATAAAGATTTCCTTCGCGATACCGTCACGCTCCAGCTGTGCCATCGCCCGCATGTAATTGACCACCCCGATGAAGACAGTTCCGGTCAGGATGGCGATGATTGCCACGGTCAGAAGCGTTTCCGCCATCGTGAAACCGCGATTATTCTTTTTAAAAAACATAAGGATTCATCACCTCACACTCACCGTTCGTCTCCTGTCAGCCGTCCTCTTTCGCTGTTCTACCCATCACCCGGAACACCAGGGTGTCCACAGCCGTCAGCGGTCCCTCTTCCGTCCCTGCCCGGGACTTCCGGTAGACGCCGAGGCCTTCGATGGTTACCATCTGGCCCGAGCAGGACGCGGCCTGGTAGGTAACGTAGAGGTCCTTTGTCGCAGCCGCGTCCGTGACCAGCTGTCTTGTAATCTGTTTGCTTCCGACATCCGCGCCGCTGTACTCCAGCACCATGATCATGCCGTCTCTGTCCCCGTCCGGGTATATCTTCTCCTGAAAACCGGTATTGCTGCTGTAAAATGCCAGGGTCTTTCCGTCATCCTCCACCTTCACGCCGCCGGCCGTCGTCAGCTGGCTCCGCAGGGAAGTCACGGAGGTGGAAAGAAGCATCTCGGCGTTGGCATGGAAGACCACCTTCTCGTAGGCTTCTTTTGCCGCCGGTATCCCCGCCGCCACGACCGCGCTTACCATCAGGAGGATCAGGACGGTGATCAGCGTCTCGGCGATGGTGAATCCCCTTCGTCTGTCCGGTTTATTCTTTTTCGCCACGCTTCTCACCTCCAATCTTCCCGTGCTCTGTCTACGGCGCAGAATCCGCCTTGTAGGACATCACGGATTTTCTGCCGATGGTCGTATTCTCATAGTAGACGGCCCCGGTGGAATCCTCCGGAATGTCGCCTTCTTTAAACTTCAGTGATATCCTGAGCGATCCGGCGGCGCCGTCCCCCTTCTGCTCCAGCCGGTTGTTCTCCGAATAATAAGTCCTGAGTGTCTGCCGGCTCCTTGTAATCAGGTGTGTGCCGGTGCTGATCATCCCCGCCAGCATCATCAGCGCGACGGTGGAGATCAGGAGCGCAATCAGGGTCTCCGCGATGGATTCCCCGGCACAGCTTCCCATACGGGATGCGGCCCGTTTCCGGAATATGCTGACGCGGCGGAGTATCCGCTCCATCCTTCCTGACATGCCAAAAACTCCTTCCTTCTCAAGAACCTGCAGTGCCGCCGGTGAGCGTCCGGATCTCCTCCAGGCGCCATGTGATATCCATGGCGGTTGTCCCGGTCACCACAGTCCGCACCCGGTAGCCGTTCTCCCCGTCGGTTTCCGGCGTGCCGACTTCCGATTTTGTCGACGTAGTCTCCCGCCGGTCCGCGCTGAAGGTCATCAGCAGGGTGTAGGCATCGGCGCGGGAGCTTCCCGCGTCCGGGGAACTGCTCAGCTCCATGGTCACGGTTCCGTCTTTCATAAGCTTCGCCCTGCCGTTCACGGTAAGGCCTGCCGCTTTACCCGGATCAATCCCCTGGGCCTCCAGGGTAAAATCCCGGTGTACGGGGAAAACTGTCAGCGCGTCCGCCGATATCAGGTAATTCGCAGCAGCCGTAAACAGGGATTTCGGCGTATAGTCCTCTCCCACCGGCTGTCCGTCGATGGTCCACTCCGTGTCCCCGGCCGTCTCATCAGTTCCGGTCTCACTGCCGTCAAAACTGTAGGAGGTGACTACCTCTTTTCTCTCTGTCTTCACGGCCCTGACCCGCTCGCCGTCATATTTATCCCTCAGAAGCTCTGCCGCGGAGGTCACGCTGTAATAGCGCTGGTCCGCCTCCGCAAGGCCGCCGAGCCGCCCCGCTGCCGCGGTTGCCGCCGCCAGCACAACGGAGCCCGCCGCCGCGCAGACCAGGAAGAGAATCAGCGCATAGGAAATCGACGCTCCCTTTTCGGAACGCAGTTTTTTCCGAATTTCTCCCATGGGGACGCCTCCTTTCCATGCCCTGAATTCAATCCCCGCCTGCGGGGTTACTCACCTTCCTCCGGGTCCTCTCTCTCCTCCCGCGGTCCTGTCTGCTCCACACCTTCCCTGCTCACCTTCAGGGTGAACCATTTTCCGCCGGAGTAACCGACAGGCGCGCTCACCTCATGCAGGTAATAGGTGCCGAAAGGCAGGTATCCCGCAAAGAAGATACCGTTTTCGTCCGAGACCAGCCCGGAGAGCTCTATGGTCTCATCCTCTCTCTTGATCGTCGCGGGTTCCTCTGACGCGCCCCGGTAAATGTCAAATACCGCGCCTTCCAGGGACGTGTAGGTTCTTCCGCTGACCTTGCGGAGAATCACCTTCCGCTCGCCGAGAAGGCCGTTCCAGTAGATGTTTTCCGGCTCCCCGTCGTGCATGGTACCGTATAGCCAGCTCTCTGTCTGGTTTTCAGAGGTCTCATCGTCCACCGCGTTGCGGAACACCTTCAGGGTGTCCTCCGTCACGGTGACATTCTGTTTAATCTTCGCGAACTGCTGGTTGGACTTGCAGTGGTCTGTGTTTTCATCGGCCCACACCCAGATGGTGCCGGGCTCATTTTCCAGGTCTCCCTCAAGGACAAGGGAAGCCGCTTCCCCTGACGCATAGCCGGCAATGTAGATATCCTGCCTGGGCGTATCGTACGCCTCGCCGCCGTTGGTCCTGCCGGTGAATCCTTCTCTTTCCGGATAATTGCCTTCCCCGTCGCCCTCTCCGGTGCCGCCGAAGTCCGGCCTGCCCGAAAGGTTCATGGTACTTCCCTCGGCCAGATAGATTCCCGCGCCGTTCTCCCCGGCAGTGTTGCCGGTGATGGTGCCGCCGCTCAGGTTCACGGTGCTGCCCCGGTCCGCAAAGATCGCGCCGCCCAG
>ONXW01000074.1 GCA_900321915.1 uncultured Eubacteriales bacterium | reverse complement strand
GATGAAAGTATTCCTTTGCGAAACCATACATCCGGAAGCGTACAGGCTTCTGGCGGAGCACGCGGAGATCCTGGATTCGTGGGAGGTGTGCGGGGAGGCCGACGCGCTGATAAGCCGCGCGCTCACCGTCGGCGCCGCGGAGATGGACAGGATGCCGGGCCTTAAAGTGATTGCCGTTCACGGGACGGGAACGGACGAGACCGACCTGGAGGAAGCGCACCGCCGCGGAATCACCGTGGTCAACGCGCCGCACCTGAACGCGAACGCCGTCGCGGAGATGGCTGCCGCCCTCCTGCTTGCGGCTGCCCGGAAGGTTGTCTATGCGCGGGAAGTGATAGAACTGGAAAATGCATCCGCCGGGGACTTGCCGCGGGGATCGGGAAAAAGCGGCCGCACGGCGTCGGAAAAATTCTCGGAGGCCCTCGCGATCCTCAGGGGGTCGGAGCTCAGGGGGAAAACAGCAGGGATTTTCGGCTTCGGCGCCATCGGCACCCGGATTGCGGAGATCCTGGGAAAAGGGTTCGGGATGCGCTGTATCGCCTGGACGCCGCGCCTGACCCGGGAGAGGGCCAAAAAATACGGCTGCGTGTGCGCGGAGAGCCCGGAACAGCTGCTTTCGCAGTCCGACGCGGTCCTGCTGGCCATGCCCTTAACGGAAGAAAACCGGAATTTCATGAACCGGGAGAGGATCTCGCGGATGAAGCCGGGGGCGGTGCTGGTGAATGTGGCCAGGGGCGGCCTGGTGGAAGAGGAAGCTCTTTATGAGAGCCTGAAAGAAGGGCGCCTGGGATCGGCGGCCTGCGACGTGCTGAAAGGGGATTTCCCGGAATCGGAAAACCCCCTTCTTGCGCTGCCCAATTTCATTGTGACGCCCCATATCGGGGCGAACACGGACGAGGCACTCTATGAAGTCGGCATGGCCTGCGTCCGCCAGATACTGGATGTGATGGCGGGAAAAACGCCGGAACATGTCGTATAAAAATGGCAAAGGTTATAAGGAAATATCCAGATGGCGCTCCACGGCGGGCGCGATCGTCACGGAACCGCCGATGCGGGCGCTGATGATGTCGGACCCGACCTTCAGCAGCTCCGCCTTCAGGATCCCGCCGGGCTGGTAGAGCGTCGCGTGGAACGGGGATACGTCGGAATCGAGGGAAAGCCATATGGCGGCGGCCAGGGTGCCGCTGCAGCAGCTTCCCTCCCAGACCAGGCAGTCCGTGCTGCGCACCCACACGCAGGGGCACATGTCGGACCCGTTCAGGAACATGACGCCGGCAGCTTCCGCGTCGCTGTTTTTCGCGATGAGATGGATGATATCGTCCGCGAGAGCTTCATTCGGTTTCTCATTGCAGGCGATGACATGCGTGATGCCGTCAAGATGGATGGTCGGAAAGCTGGCGGGCCAGTGCCGCCCCGGGATGGGAACCTCCAGGGCTTCAATGGAGAAAGCCAGGGGCATCTCGATCCAGGGACCGTCCTTGCGGAACTCGACGTTCAGCAGGGCAGGACAGCCGGAAACTTCCGCGAAAAGATGGGTATCCGCTTCCCTGCCGGAGCGGTTCCGGGCGATGAGCGCGGCGCCGCGGGCAGCGTTGCTGCTGAATTCGCCGCCGCACATTTCCAGACGGACATCGCCGCCGAATATGGGAGGACAGAGAAAACCGACCTGTTCCGCGCCGAGGTCGTGATCCCGCAACAGTTCCATACCGATGAGAGAATGATAGAGCGGGTCTACAGGGGTTTCGACAAGGGCGGCCAGGCTTCCTGCCAGGTCTGCCATGATGATGCTCAGATCAAAGTGCATGCGGTCCTCCTGTTCTTAGCGGTTAACCGGGTGTCGTGCGCCGGGCATTCAGGAACGGTTGCCTCAGTCTTCTTTCAGGGGAAATGCCTTGTAATCGAAATAACTGGAAAGCAGCACGGAGGTGTTGGACAGGCCGAACTTGCGCAGGCTTTCCAGAAGCTGGTCCAGCGTGTGGGAATTCTCAGTCCGGATGCGGAGGAGAACATTGTTCAGTCCCACAATATGGTGATGTTCCGAGATGGAAGGGCTCTCCTCGCAGAATCTGCAGAATGCTGCGTAGTCACGAGGCGGGACATTGACCATGATATAGGCGGATATATGGTTGTCCAGCAGGGTTTCGTTGATCTTCGCGTGAAACCCTTCAATTACGCCGGCATCCTTCAGCCGGTTGATGCGTTCGGCGACGGCCGGGGCCGTCAGTCCCACTTCTTTTCCTATCTCGCGGGTGGAAGCTTTACAGTTTTCCTGGAGAATATTGATAATTCGGATGTCTGTATTATCCATAGAACCCACCTCATTGCAACTCATAAAAATATCACCTTTCATTATACTATATTTTCCAAAAACGGTAAAGGCAAAGTGTTAAGTGCAAACCGGCATCTGGTTTTCATAATAAAGAGAAAAGAGAGAATGACCATCGGATATTTGTTTACTCCGGGGGGCGTTTCCGCCTATACTGGTATCATCCGGAACGGAAGAAAGGAGACGGTATGAAAGCATACAGAGCAGAGGTTCTGCACAGGGATGACTACCGCGTAACCGCCTGGAGCGGCGGCACGACGACAGAGCTTTCCATTGAACCCAGAGACAGCATCTATGCGGACAGGGATTTCCTCTGGAGACTCAGCTCCGCCACCGTGGAGCTCGAGGAGAGCGATTTTACCAGTCTTCCGGATTATGACCGGATTATCATGACGCTGGAGAGCAGCATCGAGCTTCGCCACAACGGCGGCGGCTGGATGGAGCTGCCGGAGTACACGCCCTATTCCTTCGACGGTGCGGATGATACACAGAGCATCGGCAAGGTGGTGGACTTCAACCTGATGCTCCGCAAGGGCAGATGCACCGGCGCGGTGATTCCCCTCCGGATGATGGATAATGAGACGGTCGATCTTCGCAGCATCCTGAACCAGG
>ONXW01000157.1 GCA_900321915.1 uncultured Eubacteriales bacterium | reverse complement strand
GTCAAAGGGAAGCGAAGAGTTAAAATCATCCACCAGCCGGTCGGTCTCCTTGCCGAAGCGACCTGCCCACATTTTTGCCATACTGTTCTGCTCCTGAATCTGTATATTTACCTGTTGTATTACCCTTTATTCCACATCCGGGTAGGTTTCCCCGGTCTTTTCCTTAAGCTCCCTGCTGTTCAGCGCGCGCACCTTGATCGGAAGGCCGAAGAGGTTGATGAAGCCCTCGGAATCCGCCTGGTTATAGCAGTCAGCCTCGCTGAAGGTCGCCATGCCCTCGGAGAACAGGGTGTAGGGCGATGTCACGGAAGCCGGAATGATGTTTCCCTTGTAAAGCTTCAGCTTCACGTCGCCTGTCACCGTCTCCTGGGTGACGTCAACAAAGGCGCTCATGGCCTTGCGCAGCGGTGTGTACCACTGGCCGTTGTATACCAGGTCCGCGAACTTCATGGCCAGCATCGCCTTGTAATGCTGGGTCTCGCGATCCAGCGTGATCTCCTCCAGCTTCTCGTGAGCGGCGTACAGGATGGTTCCGCCGGGAGTCTCATAGACGCCGCGGCTCTTCATGCCGACCAGGCGGTTCTCGACGATATCGAGGATGCCCACGCCGTGCTTTCCGCCGATTTTATTCAGCGTCTCAATGATCTCCAGAGGCTCCATCTCTTTTCCGTCCACCGCGGTGGGAACGCCCTTCTCAAAGTGGATGGAAACATATTCCGCCTCGTCCGGCGCCTGTTCCGGGGAAACCCCCAGCTCCAGGAATCCGGGCCTGTTGATGGGCGCCTCATTTGCCGGCTCCTCCAGATCCAGTCCCTCATGGCTCAGGTGCCAGAGGTTCTTGTCCTTGGAGTAGTTTGTCTCTTTGTTTATCTTCAGCGGGATGTTGTGCGCTTCCGCATACTCAATCTCTTTCTCGCGGGAATTCAGCTCCCAGAAACGCCACGGGGCAATTACGTCCAGCTCCGGCGCGAAGTGCTTGATAGCCAGCTCAAAACGCACCTGGTCGTTGCCCTTTCCTGTGCAGCCGTGGCAGATGGCGTCCGCGCCCTCTTTTTTCGCGACTTCCACGATCCTCTTCGCGATGATGGGGCGGGCGAAGGAAGTTCCCAGCAGGTACTTCTCGTAGGACGCGCCGGCCTTCATGGTGGGAATGATGTAATCCTCCACGAATTCCTTCTTCAGGTCCAGAATATACAGCTTGGAAGCGCCGGTCTTGATAGCTTTCTCCTCCAGGCCGTCCAGCTCGGTTCCCTGTCCCACATCTGCGGAGCAGGCGATAACTTCACATCCGTAATTCTCTTTCAGCCAAGGGATCAGGACAGAGGTGTCCAGGCCTCCGGAATATGCCAGCACGATCTTGTTGTATTTTTTTGCCATAATTTTTTCCTCCTGTTTCCGGTCTCGCCTCTGCAAAACCGCTCTCTTCTGTTGTTCATCGCGGTATGCGTACCGGAATGCTCCCCCGATTATACCCCTTCGTTTCGGAAAATGCAACCGCTATTTGTATTTTTATGCAAATCATTTCGTATTTTATGCATTTCTATGTATATTCCGTCATTCTGCGATGGATTTTGTCCCTCATCTTCTCCCTGTCTTCCGGTATTCTCCCCAGAAGGCGCACAATGTTGGAAATATGCAGTCCGAAATAAATACAACCCGGAACCTCAATATCCCGGATGAGCGCGTCCTCTTCCTCCAGGTACTGGAGGGGCGTGCACTCCCTGAACTGTCCGCTCTCCCGCATGCGGGATAGCTCGGTCCCGGGATCCAGGTGGGGTATCTCCTTAAATACCAGAAAAGGCTCTGTCCTGCTGATGACGCGGGCCGTGGCGCGGGCATTCTCAAACCGCAGGTCCGCCCCGGCGGATCCCAGGATCACGTTCAGGCTGAAGGAAAGGCCCGCCTCCTTCATCCGCAGGAGCTCTCTCTCAGCCTCCGCGGCGGTATACCCCTTTCCAAGCAGGGAAAGCGCCTCGTCCAGGCCGCTCTCCAGGCCGATATTCGGCTGTGTGATCCCCTCTTCCGAGAGGCGCCGCAGTTCTTCGTCCGTCTTCTGCGCGATATTCCTGACAGACGCGTAGCCGGTAATGACCGAGACATCCGGAAGATACTCCCTGATGAGGCCCGCAAGCCTAAGAAGCCTTTCGGTGCTGAGGGCGTAGGCGTCGCCATTTTCCAGGAAAATCCTTCCCGCGCGGGGCCGGTACCTGCGGAATTCCTCCAGCTGCTCCCTCACCGCTTCCTCCGGAAGGACACGGAAGGCCTGCCCCCTGTACATCGAGCAGAAGGTGCACCGGTTCCAGGTACAGCCCTCCGTCACCTCGAGCAGCAGGGTGTCCGCCTCAAAGGGCGGGCGGTATATCAGCCGGTTCCTCATCGGCTCCCCTTTCCGCCCCGCAGCCTGCATTTCCGGGAAATCACCGCGGAGACGGCCAGCAGGACCAGCAGGGATACCACAAAGGTGACGGCAATATACAGGGCGATGTCGGAGAAGAATTCCTCCGGCATGATATCGATCATCCTGCTTTTGCGCACATCAAACATCCAGTTTCCCTGGCTGAAAAACATCTCGTGAAAGATCACAAAATATTTCGAAAAGTCCGTGGAGATCAGCAGTCCCAGGGCGAGGGCCGCGGCCAGGACAATGCCGCAGGTCCTGCAGAACCCCCGGGAAAGCACAGCCGCCCAGTCGCTGTGCACGCCCCGGATGATATAAAGCATCAGGGCAAGGCACAGGATGACGGATACTGCCCGCAGCCGGAGGAAGAGGACAAACAGGTTCCGCACATCCGTCATATGGGAGATCTCGTCAGGGTTGTAGAATTCCTGAAGGCGCCCGTCGATGGGGACCTCCACAATGAGGTCCTCCCGGTTTCCCCGGAGGAACGCCATGGTTTCATCCATAACCTCCAGGATCCCGTCCATATCCATCTCCTCCCCCCGCCAGTACGAGAGGTTCCGCAGGACATTGTATTTACGGAATTCCTTTTCATACAGTCCCGGCATCCGGTAGCAGACTGCCTCGAAGGAGGTGACAAACAGGATAAACAGGAGCAGCAGGGAAAATGCTGCCGCAGCCAGCCGGTATCTCAGAGAATTGCTCATTTCTTTGTATCCTGCCCTTCTTCCGGTTCCCCGATAACCAGCCCGCTCACCCTGGCCTGGATAGCCAGCTCTGTCCGGTTCTGGAAGCCGGTTTTCTGGAGCATGTGGGTCACATGGCTCTTCACTGTCGTCACGTCAATAAACAGCTTTTCCGCGATGGCGTTATTGGTAAGCCCCATGGTCATCTCCCGGAGGACTTCCAGTTCCTTCGGCGTGAACTCCACGCTCCTGGCATTGCCCAGCGTCAGCACGGGGGCGCTGTCGGGATACACGGACTCCCCTGCCATCGTCCTGTCCATCACGGAAAGGATGGGTTCCCGGCTGGCTTCCTTGTACCAGAAGCTCTCCACGCCGATCTCCTTCGCCCTCCGGATATAGGAAACCTCCGGCATCGAGGTGACGATGATGATCTTTGTCTTCGGGCTGACCTTCTTGATGCGCTTCGCCGCCTCCAGGCCGCTCACCCCGTCGCTCATGACCACGTCCATCAGCACCAGGTCTATCGGGAACCTGGAACAGTAAATGTGCGCAACCGAAGCGCTCTCCAGGGAATACACCAGGCGGTAATTCTCCGAAGACTTCACAAACATCTCAAAAAGCTGCCTCGCCATGCTCTGGTCGTCAGCTATCAGAACGCTGTAAGCCATTGTCTCCCTCCTCCCGGACAAAATGCAGCGTCAGGCAGAACACGGGCGTCCCCGAGAGCTCCATCCGCACGCCCTGGGACTCCGCCATCCGCCGGAGATTCCCGAGGCCCCCGGTCTCCGGGACCGGGTCTCCGGGCGCCCTGCCGTTGTTGGTAAATATCACCGTTGTCTCTTCATCCGTCTCTTTTATGCGGATGCGCAGTTCATCCCCCTGGGCGTGGCGCAGGGTGTTGGTGATGCACTCATTGATGGCGGTCACCACAATCCGCTTCTGCCACGGAATCTCCGGCAGGTCCCCGCGGATCCAGACGCCGACGCCCACATCCTCCGCGGCCACCAGCACCGTGCGGTACATGTCGCTCGCGCCGATGCGGTTATCCCTCCGGAGCAGCGCCAGTATCTGGCGCCACATCAAAAGGAGGCTCCTCCTGTCAATGCCGTCCCCTTCCTGCACGTACCTCCTCGTGGTCAGGAGGAGATTTCCCAGGTTATCGTGGATCCGGATTTTCGCGCTCAGGATCTCCTGCCGGATCGTGGCGTCTGTCACGTCCTCACTGAACTCCCGGAGCCGCATGTTGATCTGCTTAACCTTCTCGTTCTCCGCCTGGAGCTCCCGGCCCAGGTTGTACTCCTCCGTGATATCCGTCGCCGTAATCTCCGTGAGCGGGAACTTTTCAAAAACCAGCTCCCGCCTGGAAAACTGGAACACCCCGCCGTCGGAAAGACGGACCATGGGTTCCGGCCCGTTCCTTATCAGGTCTCCCCTGCTGCCGAAATTCCCCTCCGAGAGCATTTTCCAGAAATCGTTCCCGTCCTGTACCGCGTGGCCGGAAAGCTTCCTGCAGAGGTCATCCATCGTATTGTTCACAAGCTTCGGGAGCCCGTTTTCCCAGTGATAGCAGAGTCCGGTGGGGAGCGCGTCCAGCGCGTGCTTTACCGCCCGCGCGCTGACATGGTGCTCTTCCCAGTCTTCCACATCGAAGAAACCGAGCATGGCCAGCAGGAGGGAAGCGCCCAGCAGGGCCACGATCCAGACCACCGGCATCCCGCCCATGCGGTACTCCACTTCATCCAGCATTCCCTTCGCATACACCGCGGCATACTGGAACCCGAAATAGTTGAATAAGGTATTGGCGGCGGCCATCGACGTGTAAAACGCGGACCGCTTCTGGCGGATACAGATTGTCAGCACATAAAACTGAAAGAACATGGTGCAGAGAGCCCACAGGCCCAGAAGGCCGCAGGCCGCCCCGCCCGCTTCGCGTATCAGGATCATGCCGCGCCTCCTTTCCGTCCGAACACCACCGTATAGTAAACGGTTTCATCCTCCGCGGAAGCGTCGATCTCCCCTCCCGCAGAACGGACAGCATCAGATAAATCCGTATCCGGAATGCGGAAAGCGGAAACCGCTCCGTCTTCCCCGGAAAGAGTGAATTCCAGGCGGAGCTCCCGGGTTTCCCCGGTATGCACGACGGCAAGGAACGCCGTCACCTCCGCCGGCAGCGCTTCGATCACCCGCTCCAGGAAATCGTAAGCGGCAAAAAGCTCCGCGGCGGGCCAGGGCCCTTCCCCGGACTGGTCCGCGCCGGCCGTGACCCCGGTAAAAGCCAGGTTCTCCATGGATTCCCGCACTGACAGGAACAGTTCCTGGGACGGGATTACATCGGCCGGGTCAGCGATCAGCATCAGGTTTGACCTGCGCTTGATGTACGCGCAGAGCACCATGCTCTCCCGGAGATTTCTCCGGAACTCTTCTTCCGAAAGGCTGTCCGAGGCGAGAAGGAGCTGAATCCGCTCCAGCTGCGGGCGGACCTGCTCGTTCATCCGGTCGTACAGCCGGTTCTCGATCTCCGCCCTCGCCTTCTGCTCTGTAAGCCTGCTCCGCGCCCGGATAAGGGTTCCCTCCTCCGAGAGCTGTTCCCCCGTCTCGCGGAGAGCTTCATGGATGGCACGGATGCCCGCGATATTGTCCACCCAGTACACGGCGCCTCCCCGGATGGGGTGTCCCTGAACCCTCCGGTCCTGGTCAATCATGACCGGTTCCCGGTCGGCTTCCAGCCTCTGCTCCCTCGTCAGGTTCAGGGGGTTCGCGGACTGCAGCACCGCATTCCTGTCTTCATCCGCGATCTCGGCGCGGATGCTGGACAGATCGAAGATCGCCTCATAATCGCTGTTGCACGGGACCAGGCCTATCTGGATGCAGCTCTCCCAGAAGGCGATCACCATAAAACAGAATACCTCCTGGAACTGGAAAATGCTCCGTCCGAAGAGCCGGGGCACATGTCCCCCGCCCCTCTGGACCAGGATGGAAAATACCAGCTCCAGAAGCAGGGGCAGAAGGGGGATCCACAGAAGCTTCCTCCGTCCGGTATCCCTGCCCCTCCTTGCAATCATGTACAGCGTTGTTCCCATCACCAGTATCATCCACAGATAGACCGCGTAATACCCCGGACCGTAACTGTATTCCTCCGTCCAGGTCTCCGGAGGTCCGGAAAAACGGAATACCATCTGGTGCAGGTCGTTGGTCATGACCATCAGGACCAGTATCATTGAGAGGAACCAGAGGCTCCTCCACCGCCCGGAGGGTATCCATTCCGGGCTCTGCCCGATGCACAGGGAGGCCTGGAGACAGAGCACGGCGACAGCCATCATGGGCACATAGTAGGCGTACCACAAAAGCCGCTCAATATCGGGCTTTCCCAAAAACAGCTGGTACTTTCCCATGCGCAGAAGGAACAGGAGCACCATGCCGAAGGAAGCCAGGAGCAGCATTCTCCTCATCTCCTTCTGGAGGATACGCCGCTCCACCGTAGCGGCCCAGGTAATCACGATAAAACCGTAAATAACGGAGGTGACAAGCAGCAGCGGGAAACCGCCGTCACTTATAAACTGCATTACGACTGCCAGGAACATGGCAGCAAAAAAGGACGCGATAAAGCGCTTTGTCCTCCCGGAAGGATAAATCATCTCTGCCGCCTCCTATCTGCCTGTCATTTCGCCGGATTGTTTTCTTAATCATAGCAAAAACCCGTGGCGAGGGATACCCGTTTTATGAAATTTTCCTCTTTCCGAAAACGCTCTTGCGGGGGAATTCATAGTATTATATAATCTGACCGAAACCAAATTTGCAGTTTGAGAAGGAGACCTGAAGATGAGACATTTGCTCAATCCGCTGGATTTCTCGGTGGAGGAGATCGACGACCTCCTGGACCTTGCCGCCGATATTATGAATAACCAGTCAAAATACGCCCATGTCTGTGACGGAAAAAAGATCGCCACGCTTTTCTATGAGCCGAGCACACGCACACGTCTCAGTTTTGAGACGGCGATGCTGAACCTCGGCGGCAGCGTGATCGGTTTTTCCTCGGCCAGCGACAGCTCCGCGGCCAAGGGCGAGAGTGTTTCCGATACCATCCGCACTGTTTCCTGTTTTGCAGATATCGCGGCGATCCGCCATCCGAAGGAGGGTTCCGCTTTCGTAGCCGCGTCGAAGTCCGGCATCCCGGTCATCAACGCCGGCGACGGCGGCCACCAGCACCCGACCCAGACGCTCACAGACCTCATGACCATACGGAGCCTGAAGGGACGTCTCGACCATATGACCGTAGGACTCTGCGGCGACCTCAAGTTCGGGCGTACCGTCCACTCCCTGATCAATGCCCTCTCCCGCTATGAAGGCATCCGTTTCGTCCTCATTTCCCCGCCGGAGCTGAAGGTCCCGGATTATATCAAGGAAACCGTCCTCGACCCGAAGAATATACCCTACCGCGAGGTCGTAAGCCTCGACGACACCATGCCGGATCTGGACATCCTCTATATGACCCGTGTCCAGAGGGAGCGCTTCTTCAATGAAGAAGACTATATCCGCATGAAGGGCTTCTATATCCTGGATAAAAAGAAGATGAAGCTGGCCCGCCCCGACATGTTTGTCCTCCATCCCCTTCCCAGGGTCAATGAGATCACCGTGGACGTGGATGATGACCCGCGGGCAGCCTATTTCCGGCAGGTGCAGTTCGGCGTCTACGTCCGTATGGCGCTCATTATGACATTACTGGGGGTGGAAAAACCATGCTGAACATCAGTGGATTAAATGAAGGTATTGTTCTCGACCATATCAAACCCGGCATGAGCCTGGAAATCTATTACATGCTCGGCCTCGACAAGCTGGACTGCCAGGTGGCCATCATCAAGAATGCCCGCAGCCAGGTCATGGGGCGCAAGGATATCATCAAGATTGAGGGCGGCCTGAACCTGGTAGACCTTGATGCCCTCGGCTACATTGACCACAATATTACCGTGAACATCATCCGGGACAATGTGGTGTCCGAGAAGAAAAAGTTAAGCCTCCCGAAGAAGATCCGCGGCGTCATCCAGTGCAAAAACCCGCGCTGCATCACCTCCATCGAGCAGGAGCTTCCCCAGGAATTCTATCTCTCCGACGAGGAAACGGGAACCTACCGCTGCCTCTACTGCGATGAGAAATCTTCCTCCCACAGGTAATACCCCGAAAAAAACGGACCCGGCAGTCATTGCCGGATCCGTTTTTT
>ONXW01000142.1 GCA_900321915.1 uncultured Eubacteriales bacterium | reverse complement strand
CGGGCCGGAGGAGTACGCGAAAGCGTCCCGGCAGGCGGCCATCGACATGATAAAGGATATCAGCCGGGTGCTGTGATCCTGAAAAGCAGGAATCAGACCGGAAACAGCAGGAAAAGGACCAGGTTATGGCTCAGAAAAAGGAAACAGGAATCGTGCTCCGGCAGGAGGAACTGACGCCGGGGATGTTCAGCATGTGGATTGGGACCGGGATCTGCCGCGACGCGGCGGCGGGACAGTTTGTGACGCTGTACTGCAGCGACGCCTCGAGGCTTCTTCCCCGCCCCTTCGGCATCTGTGATGTCAGGACAAAGGAGAGGGACGGCGAGGACAGCGTGCGCATCGTCTACCGGGTGGCCGGCGCGGGAACCCGCGAGTTCTCGGAGATGAAGCCGGGGGATCCGGTGGACCTGATGGGGCCCCTGGGCAACAGCTTCCCGATGCAGGAACCGGGAAAGCGGGCCTTCCTCATCGGCGGCGGAAGCGGCGTGCCCCCCATTTACCATCTGGCAAAGCGCCTGAATGGCGATAAGACGGTGATTCTGGGATACCGGGACAGCAATACGTTCCTGGCGGATGAATTTGCCCCCTACGCGCCGGTGTTCTGCGCCTCCGAGGACGGGAGCGTGGGAAGCAGGGGAAATGTCCTGGATGCCATCCGGGAAAATGACCTCACTGCGGACACTATTTATGCCTGCGGGCCGATGCCCATGCTGCGGGCCCTCAAGGCCTATGCGGAGGAGAACGGCATGGACTGCTATGTCTCCCTGGAGGAGCGCATGGCCTGCGGGATCGGCGCCTGCCTCGCCTGCGTGTGCAGGACGCCCGAGAAGGACGCCCACAGCAATGTGAACAATAAGAGAATCTGCAAGGACGGACCGGTGTTTGACGCGCGGGAGGTGATTCTGTGATGGTGTCCGGAGCAAAGAGAAGCACGGAGGTCACCCTCGCGGGCGTGACGCTCAAAAACCCTGTCATGACGGCTTCCGGGACCTTCGGGTCCGGCGCGGAATACGGGGAGATGATTGATTTGAACCGCCTCGGCGCGGTGGTGACCAAGGGCGTGGCGGCGGTTCCCTGGCCGGGAAACCCCACCCCGCGTGTGGCTGAGGTATACGGCGGTATGCTGAATGCCATCGGCCTCCAGAATCCGGGTTTTGACCTGTTTGCGGAGCGGGATCTCCCGTTCCTCTCACAGTTTGATACGAAGATTATCGTCAATGTGTGCGGCCACACTGAGGAGGAGTACCTCGAGGTGGTGGAAAAGCTCTCCGATACGGCGGCGGACATGCTGGAAATCAACATTTCCTGCCCCAACGTGAAGGAAGGCGGCATTTCCTTCGGGACAAACCCGGCGGGGGTGGAGCACATCACAAAGGCGGTAAAGCAGCTGGCAAAACAGCCGGTGATCATGAAGCTCACGCCGAATGTCACCGATATTACGGAGATTGCGAGGGCCGCGGAAGCCGGCGGGGCCGACGTCATTTCCCTGATCAATACCCTGACCGGGATGAAGATCGATGTGGAGCGGCGGACCTTTGCCCTGGCAAATAAGACCGGCGGCATGTCGGGGCCGGCCATCAAGCCCATCGCGGTGCGGATGGTCTGGCAGTGCGCGAACGCGGTGAAGATCCCGATCATCGGCATGGGCGGCATCCGCACGGCGGAGGACGCCATTGAGTTTATGCTGGCCGGCGCGGCTGCGGTGTCCGTGGGGACGGCGAATTTCTTCAATCCGCGGGCGACAATCGACATCATAGAAGGGATGGAGGCCTACATGGACCGGCACGGCATCGCGGATATCCGGGAACTGATCGGGGCGGTAAGATAAGGCAGGAAAGGACAGAAGATGGAAAACTATAAAGAGCAGTTTATTGAGTTTATGGTGGAGAGCCAGGTCCTGAAGTTCGGCGATTTCACGCTGAAGAGCGGCAGGAAGTCCCCGTTTTTCATGAACGCAGGCGCATATGTGACCGGTGAGCAGCTTCACAAACTGGGACTGTATTACGCTCAAGCCGTTCACGATGCATTCGGTCTCGACTTCGATATCGTCTTCGGCCCTGCATACAAGGGCATTCCGCTGTCGGTTGTCACCGCGATGGGCATAAGCGAGCTTTACGGCAAGCAGGTGCGTTATTGCAGCAACCGCAAAGAAGTCAAAGACCATGGCGATGCCGGCATTTTGCTGGGCAGCACCTTGAACGACGGCGACCGCGTCGTGATGGTGGAAGACGTCACGACGTCCGGGAAGTCGATCGAGGAAACGTATCCCATCATCACAGGCCTGGCCGACGTGAAGGTGTGCGGGCTCATGGTTTCGCTCAATCGCCAGGAAGTGGGCAAGGGCGGCCAGAAATGCGCGCTCGACGAGGTGTCGGATCTGTACGGTTTCCCGACGGCGGCGATTGTCACGATGGGCGAGGTAACCGAGCATCTGCACAATCGCGAGTGCCTGGGGCGCGTGGTCATCGACGACGCGTGCAAGGCCGCCATCGACGCGTACTACGAGACGTACGGGGTTAAGTAGGCTTCCGTGGCGTTGCGCTACAACGGATATGTCGGCGT
>ONXW01000154.1 GCA_900321915.1 uncultured Eubacteriales bacterium | reverse complement strand
TGCCTGCCAGGCTATGCCGGAGAGTGAAATTACTGTAGAATACCGGGCGTATCATGCAGGGGAATGAAGCATCGCTGCAATATGAATGTGCACATCATTCCGGAAAAGAATGAGGAAGCAATCGGAGGAGGAATGTATGGATCAGAACGCTTTCGGGAAAATACTGCAGGCAGCTTTGAGCATGACGCGCCAGTGCTGGGAGCAGGGGATGCTCTCCTACGGACTGCTCGCCTGCATGGAGCGGACGGACTGGGCGGACCGGGACGTCAGGGTTATCCTGGAGATGATCGTCTATGACATGGTGCTGCGCCAGAGCGAAGACGGGAGGCTATGCAATGTGGAGGATACACCTGCGGTGACGGATTCCGCCTTCTGCATCCCGGCTGTGCTTTCGGTCGGAGAGAAAAACGGAAGCGATGCGTATATCCGCGCGGCGCACCGGAACGCGGACTATCTGCTCCACGATGCCGGTCGGACGAAGGATGGTATTCTCTATCATATCAGGGGAACCAGGCAGATCTGGGCGGACTCCGCTGCGTTTCTTCCCTTTGCGCTGGTGATGACGGGGCACCCCAAAGAAGGCTGTCATCAGATGGCGGGGATCCTTGACCGGCTGTACCTGCCGCAGACAGGGCTGTATGCGCATATCTGGGACGAGGAGAGCCGGAGTTATCCGGACGGGAATGCCTGGTCTGTCGGGATCGGATGGATCCTGACAGGTCTGGAGCGGACCTGGAGAATTCTCCCTGCGGATATGGAAGCGGAGCGGGAGGAAATGAAGAAGAGATTTCTGGATCTGCTGGAGAAGGTCCTGCCGCTGATGAGCGGCGGCGGCTTTCACGATGTGATGGATGATCCCTCCACTTACATGGAAACAGAAACTCCCTGCATGATCGCCTGCAGCATCTATGCAGGTGTGATCGACGGAATGATGGAGAGGAATGATAAGCTGCTCAAAAGCGCGGATGCCATGTTCAGCTATGTCTGCGGGAAAACGCTGGAGGACGGCCGCGTGACGGACGCAGCCAGCTCTCCCGGATTTGACAGACCCGGGACCGCGGTGGAATGCCAGGCACACGCGCTGATGATGCATGTGCTGAAGAGCGCGGCGGATAAAGCCGGGCGGTGAATAGCCTCAGCGCATTTTCCGAATGGCCGACACCAGTGTGCCGGCTGTTTTTTTGTGGCTGGGTATGCCCGGATGATCCACGGAACCGAATTCCCCGGGCAGGGTGTCCGGCAGTGAGACGTACACGGCTTTGGGATCGCCGAAATCTTCGATGCAGCTGCGCAGCGTTTCCTCCAGTTCATGGCCCATCATGCCGTAGCACCAGAGTATGTAAGCGTCCGGATTTCTCTTTCGCAGGGTGGAGAGAAAGGAGAGCGCTGCCCGGCGCACCTTCTCAAGATCCTCCGGGCAGAGGGATCCGTCGGAAAGCTTTCGCATCTTGTAGTGACGGCCGGTTTCAGGATCGGTATATCCGGGATTTTCAAAGGCTGCGGCATCGTTCGTGCCGAGATTTACTATGACAAAGTCCGGCTGCCAGAGCGAAAAATCGTATGGAAGCTGCGCTCCGCGCTGGGCGGCGGACGCACAGGTCAGCACACCGCAGATACGATCATAGATGGAGGGCATATTGTAGGAGGGCATATTGGTGTAGCCGATGTACACACCCCATCCGGCCTGGGTCACAATGCGCAGGTCGGCATTCAGCTCCTCGGCAAGGCGCATACCGTAGTGCAGCTGCGGTTGGGCAGTGAAAAACCACAGATCCTCCGTGATCAGACCCGGATAACCGAAAAGCCCCTCGCCGGAGGTGATGGAGTCGCCGATCAGCTCAATGCGCAGATCCTTCGGGGGAAGCGCCCGGAACGTACCGTCCGTTGTGATCCCGGTAACGGTATAGAGGGTTTCGCCCTCATACACCGCGTTCTGCAGAAGCGCAGGGGAATCCTTGATGATCCGGATCGTCTTCGGTTCCGCATAGTTCAGGTGATCATAGATGGGCAGCGTCTGTGTTCCGCGCCGCAGAAGGCAGCGCTGGAGCAGGTGGCCGTTCAGGAGGACGCAGATCCACGGGCAGAGGGAATCCTCCGGCACATCGATCTCCACAGAAAGTTCGCTCCCTGTGACGCAAAAGTCCAGGGAGCTTCCTGTCCAGAAGAAGGTGATGCCGTG
>ONXW01000076.1 GCA_900321915.1 uncultured Eubacteriales bacterium | reverse complement strand
GATGCTGTCAGTGAAGGCGCTAAGGCCAAGATTGAAGCGGCCGGCGGAACCTGCGAGGTGATCTGATATGTGGAAAACGCTCCAGAAGGCGTTTAAGGTAAAGGAAGTCAGAGACAAGCTTATCTATACCTTCCTTATGCTGGTTGTGATCCGTATCGGGTCACAGCTGCCGGTCCCGGGAGTTAAAACTACATTTTTCGCTGAACTGTTCGCAAGACAGTCCAGCGATGCCTTTGGATTTTTCAACACAATCACGGGCGGTTCCTTTACGAACATGTCCATCTTTGCGCTGAGTATCACACCGTACATCACATCTTCGATCATTATGCAGCTTTTAACCATCGCTATCCCGAAGCTGGAAGAGATGCAGAAGGAAGGCGAGGAAGGCAGAAAGAAGATTGCTGAGTACACCCGCTACACGACGGTAGGACTTGCGCTGATGCAGTCCATCGCCATGAGCGTGGGATTCGGCGGCAGAGGGCTTCTGATCGACTATAACCTCGGAAGCGTGATTGTGGCTGTCGTGACCATGACAGCCGGAAGTGCGATGCTGATGTGGATTGGTGAGCAGATCACCACATACGGCGTCGGCAACGGTATTTCTATCGTGCTTCTGTTTAACATTATCTCTTCGGTACCGAACGATGTCCTGACTCTGTATGAGAGATTCATCAAGGGTAAATCGGTTGCGGTCGGTGTGGTTTACGCGATTATCATCGCTGCCGTTATCGTAGCAATCACCGTATTTACCATTTATCTTCAGGATGCCGAGCGGCGGATTCCGGTACAGTATTCGAAGAAGATGCAGGGCAGGCGCCTGGTCGGCGGCCAGTCCTCCGTAATCCCGCTGAAGGTGGATACCGCAGGCGTTATTCCGGTCATCTTTGCTTCTTCGATCATGTCCTTCCCGGTGGTAATCGCTGAGTTCTTCGATGTGAACTATGCGACCTTCGGTGGACAGATTCTGATGATGCTGAATTCCGGAAACTGGTTTCGTCCGGAGCGGCCCGTTTATTCCATCGGAATGGTCATTTATATCGTCCTGATTGTGGTGTTTGCGTATTTCTATACATCCATCACCTTCAACCCGCTGGAAGTGGCCAATAACATGAAGAAGTCGGGCGGCTTTATCCCCGGCATCCGTCCGGGCAAACCGACCTCGGACTATCTGAATAATCTTCTGAACTATATTGTATTTATCGGTGCATGCGGACTGGTTATCGTGTGTGTCATCCCGATTATGATTTCCGGACTGTTCAATGTCAGCCGGATGTCCTTCGGAGGTACATCCCTGATCATTATCGTTGGCGTTGTGCTTGAGACCATCAAGGCAGTTCAGTCACAGCTCCTCGTCCGCAATTATAAGGGATTCCTGAACGATTATTAAGCAGCAGTACATATGACTCGCGGACGGACAGAGGACCATTCCGGTTCTCTGTCCAAACGCGATCGTTACAGAGGAGGTAAACCTATGAAGATTGTTATGCTTGGAGCACCGGGTGCAGGCAAGGGAACACAGGCCGATAAGATCGCCGAAAAGTATGCGGTTCCCCACATTTCCACAGGCGACATTTTCCGCAGCAATATCAAGGCGGGGACAGAGCTCGGCCGTAAGGCCAAGGAGTTCATGGACCAGGGACTGCTGGTCCCGGATGAGATTACCATCGGGATGCTGCTGGATCGGATCAGCCAGCCGGACTGTGAGAAGGGCTACATCCTGGACGGATTCCCGAGAACCATCCCGCAGGCGGAAAGCCTCACAAAGGCCCTCTCCGAGAGGAACGAGGCCATCGACTATGCCATCAATGTGGATGTGCCGGACGAGGCGATCATCGGACGTATGTCCGGAAGACGCGCCTGCGTGAAGTGCGGCGCGACATATCACATTGTCTACGCGGCACCGAAGGCGGAAGGCATCTGCGACAACTGCGGCGAGAAGCTTATCATCCGCGACGACGACAAGCCGGAAACCGTGCAGAAGAGACTGCAGGTTTATCATGAGCAGACACAGCCTCTGATTGACTACTATGACGGACAGAAGATTCTGAAAACTGTGGACGGCACCAAAGCTCTGGATGAGGTCTTCGGCGCCATCATCGACATTCTCGGCTGATAGACGCCGGGATTCAGGCTCCCGGAAAAACGGGAAAGGACAGCAATGGCAGTTATCATCAAGTCTCCGACTGAAATTGCCCGAATGCGCGAAGCGGGCCGCATCCTGGAGGAGGTTTACCTCCGCCTGGAGGAGCAGCTCGCTCCGGGCATGTCCACAAAAGAGATTGACCGGATTGGGGAGGAGCTTATCCGCAGCTACGGCTGCATCCCTTCCTGCAAGGGCTACGGGGGATTCCCCGCGGCGTTCTGCGTCTCCGTCAACGATGAGGTGGTACACGGGATTCCGAGGAGCGATCATTATATAGAAGAAGGGGATATCGTGAGCCTGGACGCCTGCCTGCTCCACAGGGGCTATCAGGCGGATGCCGCGAGAACCTACGCGATCGGGCAGGTAAGCGAAGAAGCGGAAAAGCTGATACGTGTGGCAAGAGAAAGCTTCTTCGCGGGAATCCGGTTTGCCAGGGCGGGAAATTACCTGAATGATATTTCCGCAGCCATCCAGAAACATGTAGAGGAAAATGGTTTCGGCGTGGTCCGGGCCCTGGTCGGGCACGGTATCGGCGCGGCCATGCATGAGGACCCCGAGGTCCCGAACTTCGCCAGGAGACGGAAGGGCGTCCGCCTGAAAGCGGGAATGACCCTGGCCGTCGAGCCGATGATTACCGCGGGAGACTGGGAAGTGGGCTGGATGGATGATGACTGGACGGTGGTGACCATGGACGGGTCCCTGGCCGCGCATTATGAGAACACGATTCTGATAACCGACGGGGAACCGGAGATATTCACATTGACCAGGGGAGCAGAAAAACAGGCAGAAAGCGGGAGGTGAGAATTTTTGTCGAAAGCAGATGTCATTGAGATTGAGGGCATTGTGGTGGAAAAGCTTCCGAACGCAATGTTCCGCGTGGAACTGGAGAATAAGCATATCGTTCTGGCGACAATCAGCGGAAAGCTCCGCATGAACTATATCCGTATTCTTCCGGGAGACAAGGTAACGCTGGAAATGTCACCCTATGACCTTTCCAAGGGAAGAATTATCTGGAGAGATAAATAAAATTCTCCTTGCAATAGGCCTTATTAGGTGCTATAATGTCCGAGCGACTTTGTTGGAGTGACAGGTGAGATCCGCCCTGACGCAGGTATTTCAGCGTGTTTTTCGGGGTGTGATTGAAGAAAGGAGAATTACTGTGAAAGTTAGAGCTTCAGTAAAACCGATTTGCGAAAAATGCAAAATCATTAAAAGAAAAGGCAGTATCAGAGTAATCTGCGAAAACCCGAAACACAAACAAAGACAGGGCTGATCCGTGACCCGCACCGGG
>ONXW01000185.1 GCA_900321915.1 uncultured Eubacteriales bacterium | reverse complement strand
TACGGCAGCGTCCTGTTTTTCATGGCCCTGCTCTCGCTGTTCTGCGGCGTGCAGTCCGGAAAGTACGCCGCCACGGCTTCCTGCGGATTCGCGAAAAACCTGCGGGAAGACCTGTTTTTCCGCGCGCAGGAATTTTCCTTCGCGGATATTGACCATTTTTCCTCCGCGTCCCTGGTGACACGCATGACCACGGATGTCACCATGGTCCAGAACGCGTACCAGATGATCATACGCATCGCTGTCCGCACCCCCCTGATGATGCTTTTTTCCGTCGTGATGAGCATGAGCATCAATCCGAGGATGGCCCTGATTTTTGTGGGCATCATCCCCGTCCTGGGCATCGCCCTGGGCACCATCATGCGGAAAGCGCACCCCATCTTCCGGCGCATTTTCAAGCGGTATGACGCGCTGAACAATTCTGTGCAGGAAAATGTCTCCGGCATCCGGGTTGTGAAGGCTTTTGTCCGCGAGGAGTACGAGCAGGAGAAATTCGGGCAGGCGTCCGAGCAGGTGCGGCAGGATTTCACCTCCGTGGAGAAGCTTCTGGCGCTGAACGCCCCCATCATGCAGTTCTGTATTTTTACCTGCATGCTCCTGGTCAGTTTCCTCGGCGCGCGGATGATTGTCATGAGCGGCGGGACGGACCTGACCACCGGCGAGCTGTCGTCCCTCACGACCTACGGCGTGCAGATTCTCATCTCGGTCATGATGCTGTCCATGGTATTTGTCATGAGCACCATCGCCCAGGAGGCGGCGTACCGTATCGCGGAAGTCCTGACCTGGGAGAGCACCCTGGTATCCCCGGAGAACGGCCTCACGGAGGTTGCGGACGGGAGCGTGGAGTTCGACCGGGTGTCCTTCCGGTACAGCGACCGGGCTGTCAGGGACGCCCTCTCCGACATTTCCCTGAAAATTAAGGCCGGGCAGACCGTCGGCATCATCGGAGGAACCGGTTCCTCGAAGAGTACGCTGATCCAGCTGATCCCGCGCCTCTACGACGTGACTGCCGGGCGTGTGCTGGTGGGCGGGCGCGATGTCCGGGAGTATGACCTGGACGCCCTGCGGAGCCAGGTGGCGGTGGTCCTGCAGAAAAATGTGCTCTTTTCCGGCACGATCAAAGAAAATCTCCGCTGGGGCAATCCCGAAGCGTCGGACGAGGAGCTCATCCGCGCCTGCCGGCTGGCCCAGGCGGATGAATTCATACAGCAGTTCCCGGAAAAATACGATACCCGCATCGAGCGGGGCGGGGCCAATGTTTCCGGCGGACAGAAGCAGCGTCTCTGCATTGCCAGGGCCCTGCTGAAAAAGCCGAAGATCCTGATTCTGGACGACTCCACCTCCGCGGTGGACATGCACACGGACGCCCTTCTCCGGAAAGCCCTTCTGGAGGAGATCCCGGACACCACAAAGATTATCATCGCCCAGCGCGTCGCGTCCGTCCAGGACGCCGACATGATCCTGGTGATGGAGGACGGGAAGATCGTCGAGCAGGGAGTACACGAAGAGCTGCTTAAGGCCGGCGGCATCTACCGGGAGGTCTATGATTCCCAGACCGGTGCCCGGGAAGGCGAAGGCCTCCGGGAAGAAGACGCGGTCAGGGAAAGCTCTGCCCCGGCAGGAATGGAAGATGGCGGAAAGGAGGGACAGGCATGAGCGAGGAAAGAAACGACAGTGCTTCCCGCACCCCCCGCGGGCCGGGATCCAACCGCCGCATGGCGGCGGCAGGCCTCAAAATCAACAGAAATACACTCAGCCGCTTTTTCCGGTATGTGGTATCCCACTACCGGGCAAGACTCTCCGTGGTCTGCGTCTGCGTCATTATCAGCTCTGTCGCCTCCACGGTGGCGACCGTGTTCCTGCGGCAGCTGATCGATGACTGCATTACCCCGGGCATTACCCTGGGGCTGGCTGCCGTATACCCGAAAATCCTGCGTCTCCTGAGCCTGATGGCAGCAGTGTACGCGGCCGGCGTGGCGGCGGCATTTATCTGGAACCGGATGATGGCGACGGTCACCCAGGGGACCCTCAAGTCCCTCCGGGACGACATGTTTGACCGGATGGAGACGCTGCCCATCCGCTATTTTGATACTCACCCCCACGGCGAGGTGATGAGTACCTACACCAATGACACGGATGCCATCCGGCAGATGATCGGCATGAGCATGCCCCAGCTGATCCAGGCGACACTCACCATGAGCGCCATCACGGTCATGATGCTGACCTACAGCGTCTGGATGACTCTCGTGGTATTTGTCCTGGCGGGCTGCATGTTCATGGTAACACGCCTGTTCGGCCGCATCAGCACGAAATACATGATGGCGCAGCAGAAGTCGCTGGCTTCTGAGGAGGGCTTCATAGAGGAAATGATGGCGGGACAGAAGGTGGTAAAGGTCTTCTGTCACGAGGAAGAAAACCGGGAGGAATTCCGCCGCAGGAATGAACAGCTCTTCTCCGACGGAGAGATGGCCCACCGGGCCGGCAATATCCTGATGCCGATCCTCGGCAATATGGGCAATATCATGTATGTCCTGCTGGCCATCGCGGGCGGCTTCCTGCTGATAATGAAGGTTCCGAACCTGAGCTTTTCCGGCATCAGCACCGTGTCCGCGGGCATCATCATCGCGTTTCTGGGCATGGCGCGCCAGTTTTCCCAGACCATCGGCCAGTTTTCCATGCAGGTGCCCATGATTGCGCTGGGCGTCGCCGGCGCCGGGCGCGTGTTCGAGCTTATCGACGAAGAGCCGGAGAAGGACGAGGGTTATGTCACCCTGGTAAACGCAACAAGAGATGCGGAGGGCAATCTCTGCGAGTCCACGGAGCACACCGGCCTCTGGGCATGGAAACATCCCCACAGGGCCGAGGGCACGCTTACCTATGAGGAGCTTAAGGGCGATGTGCGCATGGTGGAGGTGGATTTCGGCTATACGCCCGAAAAAACCGTGCTTCACGATATCAGCCTGTACGCTAAACCGGGACAGAAAATTGCCTTTGTGGGCGCCACCGGCGCCGGAAAAACAACCATCACGAACCTCATCAACAGGTTCTATGATATCCCTGACGGGAAAATACGCTACGACGGCATCAATATCACAAAAATCCGCAAGCCGGACCTGCGCCGGTCCCTGGGCATGGTGCTCCAGGATGTGAATCTGTTTACCGGCACGGTGATGGATAATATCCGCTACGGCAAACTGGACGCCACCGACGAAGAGTGCATCGCCGCAGCGAAGCTGGCAAATGCGGACGGTTTCATCCGCCGCCTGCCCGAAGGATACCAGACGATGCTCACCGCCAACGGTTCCCAGCTCTCCCAGGGAGAGCGGCAGCTCCTGTCCATCGCCAGGGCCGCGGTGGCGGACCCGCCGGTCATGATCCTGGACGAGGCAACCTCTTCCATTGACACCCGGACCGAGGCCCAGGTCCAGCGGGGCATGGACAACCTGATGAAGGGCCGCACGGTCTTTGTCATCGCCCACCGCCTCTCCACCGTCCGCAACAGCGACGCCATCATGGTTCTCGACCACGGACGCATCATCGAGAGGGGCACCCACGAGGAGCTGCTGGCGATGAAAGGAACTTATTACCGGCTGTACACCGGCGCTTTTGAGCTGGAGTGATATCCGGAGTGATATAAAGAAAAAGAATCTGATTTGACGGATACCGATCATATGTGGTATTCTACAATTTGATGTAGTTTTTTCCTTATAATGATGGGTGAACAGACATGAGCAAAAAATGGAAGGCAGGAGTCCTGGTCGCGGCGCTTGCGGCGGCAGGCCTGGGCGGTGCCTATGTGAACGGTGCGAGGCAGTACCGGGATCGTTTTATTGACGGAGTTACGGTAAACGGCGTGGACGCCGGGGGAAAGACCGTGGCCGAGGTGGAACAGCTTCTGAAAGAGAAGGACGAAGACGCGTACAGGCTGGATCTCCGGTTCCGCGACGGCGCGGAGGAAACCCTCGTGGCCTCCGATATCGGATATCAGTATGAGTCCACGGGGAAGACCGAGAAGCTGCTCCGGGCCCAGAATCCCTACGAGTGGCTGAGCGGAAAAACCGGCACGAAGCGGGAATATCTGGTCGACACTTCATTTACCTATGACAGAGAAGCACTGAAAAAGGCGCTGGAAGCGCTTCCGGAGTCTGACCCGAAGAACGGGGAGGAACCGAAGGACGCTTACCTCTCGCTTGGAAGTGATGACCGCTTTTACATTGAGCCGGACACCCAGGGTTCTATTATTGAGCCGGAGGGACTTCTGGCCGCGGTCTCCGAGGGACTCGACAGGGAAGCTTCCGAGATTGATGTCGCGGCGGCCCCTGAAGCATACAAAACAGCAGCCATCACGCTGGATGACAAGAACCTGAACAAGCGGAAGGATGACCTCAATTCCTTCCTGAATGTCAAGGCGACTTATCACCTGACCGACGGCGGGGAAGAGGTGCTGGACGGGCATGAGCTGAAAAACTGGATCAAATCCACCACTGTGGGCGGAAAGACCCAGTATGCGCTGGATCCGGTGTTTGTCCGGGTGAAGGCGGACGAATATATCGCAAACCTGGCCCTGGAAGACGATACGGAGCTGAATTCCATCGCTTTTGACTCCACAAACCTGGGAACGGTGCTGCTTCCGACCAATGAGTTCGGCCACCGCATTGACCAGGAGAAGATGTCAGAGGAGCTCTACAAAAACCTGATGGCGAGAAAGAGCTTCACCGCGGATCCGGAATATTCCATGAACGTCATGCCGGATATCGGGCCGCAGGGAACCTACGTGGAAGTGGATATCCCGAACCAGCACGTCTACTATTATGTCAAGGGCGAGCTGGCGTGGGAATCCGACTGCGTATCGGGAACGGAGCAGAGTTCCGGGAGACGGACGCCCACAGGCGTTTATTCCCTCTATTATAAGCAGCTGAACCGCACCCTGCACGGGCCGCCAAGAGCGGACGGCACCCCGTCCTACTCATCCTTCGTCAATTACTGGATGGCCTTCTATAAGGGCTACGGCCTGCACGACGCTTCCTGGAGAGGCGAGTACGGCGGTAATATTTTCCAGTATTCCGGTTCCCACGGATGTGTGAACCTGCCGAAGAAGAAGGCGGCGGAGCTGTACGACATTCTCGATGTGGGCACCACCGTTCTTATCGTCCGTCCGGACAAGAAGGCGGAGGAAGCCCTGAAGAAGGCTGAGGAAGAGAAGAAAGCCGCAGACGAGGCGGCGAAGCAGGCTGCAGCTGAGAAGGCAGAGGAAGCTGAGAAGACAGCTTCTGCGGAAGAGACAGAGGAAGCCGAGAAGACAGCTTCCGCGGAAGAGACAGCCAGAGCTGAAAAGACAGCTGCGGTGAAGGTGAAGGCAGGTTCCGCGAAGAAGGTGAGTGCCGCAAAGGCGGAAAACCTCGGAAGGACCGCTTCCGGACAGTCTTCCGGGAGCAGCGCATCCGAGCAGAGCGCCCAGAG
>ONXW01000129.1 GCA_900321915.1 uncultured Eubacteriales bacterium | reverse complement strand
GTATCATCTTCGCCGGTCTGGAAATCAATATTCTCCTTATCGCTGTCGCTGCCGTCATTCCAGTAGGTGGGCTGGTCGACGTCATTGTTGAAATACAGATAGTCGGACTCATGGATATCGCCGTCAGATCCGGGAGCCGGGCTGACGGGAGGCATTGTCTGGTTATTTGTGGTGTTCGTGTTGTTTGTCGTGTTGGAGGGCGCTGTCATCTCGGCCCAGTTATTGATATTGGGCGCGGGTGTGGTACCCTGTGTTCCGGTGCCGGCAGGTGCCGTGCCGTTCTGAGGGAGAGCCCCGCCCTGAGGGAGTGTTCCGTCCGGGAGGAGTCCCGCGTCGGGAGCGAGGGTGTCATCCACAGTGGCTCCTGTGGCAGGAACCGTGTCGACAGGAGATTCGGGATCATTTCCAGGCTTGGTCGACGAGGGAGTGGTCGAATCCTCCGGAGAGTAAGGCTTTTCGTCGTCCGCTTTCTGCCCTGTTTTGGAAATGGCGGCGGATTCGTTTCCGTCAGCCCCGCTGTTAAAGGACTTGTGCATTGATTTTTCCTCCGCCGGCATCTGGGCGAACCAGCGGTCGATTCCGTCCGCGATGGCGGATGCCATCTCCAGGCGGTAGGAATCCATATTCATCTGCAGATCTTCATCGGGATTGCTCATATAACCGATGCGGAGCAGGGTGCAGGGCACTTCGCTCCAGTTGTTGCCGGTCATGGCATCCGTCATCCAGATCCTCTCAAGCTTTGCGCCGGTCTTCTCACAGAAGGTGTTGAGGATGACGTCGGACAGCCGGAAAGAGGAACTGAAGAGTTCGGGATGGTAGGGATTGTTCTTTGTGATACAGACCGCCGAAGCGCCGTGGACGGTCGTATCGTCGGAGCTGTTGGCGAAAATACGGATGAAGGCATCCGCCTTGTTCTCATTGGCGACAGCGGCGCGCTCGGACTGGCTCAGAGGAAAAGTTGTGTCAGCGTGTGTGAGCTCGACCTTATAGCCCCGGTCTTCCAGCTCCGCGCGCAGCTTTTTGCACACGTTCATTGTGAGATCATATTCATAGGTGGAACTGGACTTACCCAGGACTCCGACCGTGTCCTTGACTTTCATCTCCTCGGCTTTGGGACCGATGGGCTCGGTTCCTGCCGGGATCTGGGAAGAATGACCGGGATCCAGAACGATCGTCAGATTCTTTCCCTCAGCTGAAAAAGGTTCTTCTTTTTCAGTCTTTTCTGTCACAACCTCTTCTTTCGGTTCAGAATCAGGAGCAGGTTCGATGATCGTCGTGGCAAAAGCGGAATCATCGATAGTGATCGAATCGGAAGAATCCTCTTCCATGTTGAAAGACTCAGTCTCCCCTGCAGAGGCAGGCTCTTCCGTCACGGTTTCCTGGTCACCGCCGTTACCGCAGGCGGAGAGCAGGATCAGCATCATGACAAGCGCCAGAGCGGAGAGGATTTTTCCGCCCGCCTTTCTGCCCGGTCTGCTGACAGGCCAGCTGATCCGTGCGGATTGGAGTTCAGTGAGGTCTCTGTTCCTTTTTATCATTTTCAATACCTCTTTAAAAAAAAGAATCCGGTAAGGTCCGTACCAATATTATAGTCTTTTATAGTCCGACCAGCATTTCCCAGGTATACAAAGTCCCGGTCGCCTCGGGAGCCAGAGGAGTGATATAATCCCTGCTGATCTCGGACTCATCCGCGCTGAAGCGGATGTGTACGGAAGGCTGAAGCAGGGACACCCAGCCGTTCTCGCTGGTGTAACGGTATTCTTCTCCGGGCTCAAAGTAGCGGAATTCCGCTGTGGTCCGATTGAACATGTAATGGCGGATCCGGGCCATGTAGACTTCGTCCGAAAGTGCCTCCATCAGAAGATTATATCCTTCATCGGAGGGAGAAATCTCGAAATCCAGATCATCCCAGGTGGCGTCCACCTCGTACCACTCGTTGTCCAGACAGACAATATTCCAGGCGTGTTTTTCCAGATCATCTTCGGAAGGTCCGGCGTTGCCGCAGACCATGGCGGCGGTGAGCCCCGCCCTCTGCAGAAGATAGACATAGGCCAGGGAATAGCCGTCACAGAGTGCCCCGCCGGGATTTCCGCTGCTGTCCGCCACCAGGGCGCCGTAAGCGGTGTGGGCGTAGTCATCGAACCCGGCGCCGCGGTTATACCAGGCACAGCCCAGCAGCAGATCATGGATCTGCAGCGCGATCCCCGGATCGGACTGTGTGAAATCCACCTGCTGCAGGATGGCATCCGCTGCCGCCCTGAGCTGATTCTGTTCCTCCGCGTACATACTGCGGAGATCTATGCCGGAATATCCGCTGCCTTCCTCGCCGGCATCGGGATATACCAGAGAGAAAATGACTTTATACTGTCCGCCGAAGGCCGGCATGACATAATAGCGGCACTGGTAGACCGCCCTGGACATACTGACCCAGAACAGCTCCGGGTGATCATTGATGAGAGCGTTGAAAGCCTTTGTATAACTGACAGAAAAATCCTCCGAGGAAGGATCTATACTCACCAGACGGGATTCCTCATAGGAGCCGTCATTGTAGGGATTCTGGGCCAGGGCCAGCATGGCGTCATAGAGAAGGCGCTC
>ONXW01000021.1 GCA_900321915.1 uncultured Eubacteriales bacterium | reverse complement strand
GAACCATGGCGGAACGAATCACACTGGGCCTGTTTGTCCTGGCCCTTATCCTGTGTATTGTGACAGGCCTTCCCATCCTTTACGCGCTGGGAGCCGGCCTTATTATATTTATGCTGTACGGGCGGAAGAAGGGATTTTCGTGGAAAGCCCTGCTGCACATGGCGGTGGCGGGGGTATTTACCGCGAGAAACGTCCTGCTGACCTTCCTGTTCATCGGCATCCTCACAGCCGTCTGGCGGATGGCGGGCACCATCCCGGTGCTGGTCTCCTGGGCTTCAGTGCTGATAAAGCCCTCCGTCATCCTGCTGATAACCTTCCTGCTGAACGCCCTCCTGTCCGTCCTGACCGGAACCTCCTTCGGAACGGCGGCAACCATGGGCGTCATCTGCGCCACCATGGGAAGGGCCATGGGGGCGGACATGGCAGCCCTCGGGGGAGCCGTGCTGGCCGGGGCCTACTTCGGGGACCGATGCTCCCCGGTATCCACCAGCGCGCTGCTGGTTTCGGAGCTCACCGGGACAAACATCTTCGACAATATCCGCAGGATGGTGCGGAGTTCCCTGGTCCCGTTCCTTTTGTCCTGCGCCCTGTACCTGGCGCTGGGCCGGATGTCGCCTGTCAGCGGGACAGGGCCTGATCTCAGGGAAATGTTCTCGGCCGAGTTTTCCCTTCACCCCGCGGCTATTCTTCCCGCGGTGGTGATTACGGTTCTCTCCCTGCTCAGGGTACCGGTCAGGCGGGCCATGGCGGCCTCGATTCTCACGGCCATACCCATCGCGTATGTTCTGGAGCACCGGGCCTTTTATGAGATCGCGCGCTGCGCGGTATTCGGCTTTGCCGCCGCGGACGCGGACGTGGCAAAGCTCGTGAACGGCGGGGGGATCGTGTCCATGGTCCGGGTTTTCGGCATTGTCTGCCTTTCCTCCAGCTACGCGGGGATTTTCCGGGAGACCGGCCTTCTGGACGGCATCCGGGGCGCGGTGGAGACATTTGCCCGCAGGACTACCGGGTTTGCGGCAACCGCGCTGACCTCCGTCTTTACCGGCGTCATCGCCTGCAACCAGACCCTGACCATCATGCTGACACACCAGCTTTGCGGCGGGATTCCCCGCGAAAAAGAGCAGTTTGCCCTGGATCTGGAAGACACCGCGGTGGTGCTGGCCCCCCTGGTTCCCTGGTCCATCGCCGGAACCGTGCCGCTGGCCTCCGTGGGGGCGCCCCTGACCGGGCTTCTCTTTCCCTTCTACCTGTATCTGCTGCCCCTGTGGCGGCTTGGGGGATCCTTTGCGGAAAAAAAGAAGCCTGAAAAGAAACCTGAAACTGATGGCGGAAACCGGTTATAAGAATAAACAGAAATACGGACAACAGTTATAGGGAAAAGGAGAGCAGAATCGTGGATGACAGAAAAATCCGCAGCCTGCTGACAGTCCTGGAAACGGGAAGCATCAGCTCTGCGGCGGAAAAACTGAACGGAACCCAGTCTGGCATCACCCAGACAATGAATGCCCTGGAGGCGGAGCTCGGCTTTAAGGTGCTGATCAGGACCAACCGAGGCGTGACCCTGACAGAGGCGGGGGAGAGGATACTGCCGTTCCTGCGGCAGCTGGATGAAGATTTTATGACGCTGGAGAGAGAATCCCGGGAGATCGCCGCGGGAAAAGGAATGATCATCCGTATCGGCACATACTCCAGTATTGCCAATTCCTGGCTGCCCGATGTGCTGGCAGCCTACCGGGACGAGAATCCGGACGCGGACTTTGAGATCCTGGTGAGCTCCGATAAGCTGCCGCGCTGGCTCCAGAAGGGAAAGGTCGACATGCTCCTGGCGGACGAGGAGCTGGGGCAGGGATTCCGCTGGTATCCCATCATGCAGGATGAATATAAGGCCGCGGTGCCGGCGTCCTCCGTCATAGCCCAGAAAAAAGTCATAACCGAGGACGAGCTGCTGCAGTATCCGATGATTGTAAGCATGATGACCTCCTACCGGAGATACAGGAACCTGCAGGAGGGCTACGGCCGCCGGGTGATACGCGTCAGCACCGATGATGACACAACCATTATCCGCATGGTCCAGAAGGGGCTGGGCGTATCCATCATCGCCGGGCTGAGCGGGGCGATGGTCCCGGACAATGTCCGCGTCATCCCCCTCGAACCGCCGGTGTTCCGCACCATCGGCGCGGCCCTGCCGGATCAGCCGGTGAAGGCCGTAAAGAAATTCGCGGAATACCTGGTCCAAAGCGAGCGCGCAAAACAGTTTTATGGTATACTGAACCGGAATAACCAGGAAGGAGAATAACTTGACATGACAGACAGAAAAACAAGGATACAGGGCTTCTTCTGGACCATCGCCTCGGCGGTGTTGTTCGGGATACAGCCGATGATATCCATGACCATCTACGAAGAGGGGGCAAACCCGGTATTCGTGTGCACCGGCCGCCTGGCGGTCGCCGCAATCGGCATGATACTGCTCTACAAGGTTGTATGCCGCGGGTCCCTGCGGGTGACCAGGGAAGAACTCATAAAACTCATCATCTGCGCGCAGGGCTTCTGCATCACGCCGCTGCTCCTGTACTCTTCCTACAACTATATGGCGTCAGGCCTTGCCACAACCGTCCATTTCACCTACCCGGTCCTGGTTCTCATCGGCTGCATGGTATTT
>ONXW01000070.1 GCA_900321915.1 uncultured Eubacteriales bacterium | reverse complement strand
GGTGAGTGCCGCAAAGGCGGAAAACCTCGGAAGGACCGCTTCCGGACAGTCTTCCGGGAGCAGCGCATCCGAGCAGAGCGCCCAGAGTAGCCAGCCCCAGGTCCAGTACGCGCAGTCCGCGGCGCCGGAAGTGGTGCAGAATGCCCCCGAATTCGAGGCGGCAGTAGAGGCTTCTGACAGCGCACCGGCACAGCCGGCAGGACCTTCCGGCCCGGCGGCGGAGGCAGCGGCAGCGGCAGAGGCAGCGGCAGCGGCAGAAGCAGCAGCGGCGGCAGAGGCAGCAGCGGCAGAAGCAGCAGCGGCAGCGGCACCAGCACCAGCAGCGGCGGAGATACCAGCGGCGGCAGCCGGCACCGGCGAAGCTCCTGCAGGAATGTAAAACAGAAAAAAGAACACAAAAAGAGAGTGCTGTAATATGGGAAAAAACCATGTTACAGCACTGTTTTTGTGCAGATTATTCTCTTCATCCGACCCCGGGCTGCAGATCAGGAAGGCATACCTCACTCCTCCAGCTCTCTCTTGATAAACCCCGCCGCGGTGGCGGCAAAACTCTCGATGCTGCGTATATGGGCAAATTCGGTGCCAAAAGCCAGGCGCTCATCCTGCAGGGAGGACTCGTCGCCTACGAAGATGCCCATGACCCGGGCGCCGGCGCGGCGCAGGGCGCGGATCTCCAGGGAGGTGTCCCGGACGGCGTAGTCTCCGGAGTAGGAAGGGAAGAGCTTCGCCCGCTTCCGGCTCACAATGATGTCATTGGGCATGCCGTCGGAGAGGACAATCATGAGATGATTTTCCTCAGGCCGCTTCATCAGCTGCAGACCGGCAGCCCGGATAGCCAGTCCATCGCGGTTGTTGCCGGAACCATAGTACTCAAACAGCCTGGCATTTTTCGCGGCGATATCATCATAATCCCGGAACCGGCGCATGACGGTATAGTCTCCGAAGGTGCAGAAGCTCATGACCCGGTGGGGGATTCCCGCCATGCTCAATGCTTCACTGAAGATATAGCCCTGGAGGGTCACCATGCTCTGACGCACCTGCTGGGACCCGCTGGCATCGATGAGCAGGTCCACCACGAAAGCGCTGTCATCCCGGATGAGTTCCCGGTCAAAGAGATTCTCATTGTCGGTCCGCCCAAGGTTCCAGAGCCTGTCCGGCCGGAGAATGCCGTGGGAGGCGGAGATTCGCTCTTTTTCCTCCCTGGCAGCCATGGCGTTCCGGAAGGAGGACGCCAGCGCCCGGATGCTCTGCCGGGCCGTCAGCCGGTTCTTCTCGTAAAGCTCCCTGTTGGCCTCGATGATGCGATGCCGGAACTGGAACATGTCAGGATTGTCCAGGAGACCGCTCTCCGGGATTCCGTCGGTGAAATGCAGATGAGAACCGGCGTGGGGACCGCTGCAGAGCAGTTTTTCCATATGCTCCTGCTCCCGTTTTGTCAGGTAGCTGAGCCCGTAGCTTATTTCTACAGACCGTTCCACCCGGGCCATCGCCTCGTCGTCCAGCACCAGCTGGGTGGTAAATACACCGCTCTGGGCCTGGTCCTCGGAGCTCTCACTGGGGGACAGGGACAGAATAAGATCCTCTTTATACTGTTTTCCGAGATTGTCTTTGGCTGAACCAAAATCCCTGCCGACACTGCTGCGGCCGAGGTCATGGGTTCCCTTCAGCCGGTCGGCAAATCCTTCCTCACTGAAACTTTTATAGAGATAGAGGGCGGTGGTTATGAGATCACGGGCAGTTTCTGCCCGCTTCGCGCCCCGGATGATTTCCAGGCGCTCATCCGGGGTGTAGACACGGCGTCTGCCGATGAGAACGCCCTCGGGAAGGGCATAGCGCGCGGCGTGCTCAAAGAAGGAGTCCGGATGAAGGGGTTCCGATGCGGGAACCGCCGTTTCGGCGCCGGAGACGGCAGCTCCAGTGCCTGCTCCGGAAACCGCGGGAGACGGCACGTCATCCATCGTTTTCAGAATCCACCGGCGCTCCAGATCCCCCCACATGGTGTGGGTGAGGCGCAGTTCATCCTCAGCGAGGATGGCGGAGAAGGCGGATTTCCTGAGCGCCCGTATACCGGGACGGAGAGCGTGGGCCTTCTCCCAGACGGCGCTGTCGACACAGAGCATCGCCAGCGGCATAAGGATGGAAGCATCCTTTTTATAGTGGAAGATGGCTTCCTGCAGCTCGTGATCCAGGTTCTTCAGCCCGAAGACAGGATCGGCAGCGCCCAGAAGCGCCGCCGCGTAGACAGAGGACGCTTCGGAAGCCCTGCGCCAGGGGCGGGACATCTCCAGAACCCAGGCGGGAATCTGCGAAAGGTCATAATCACCGGATACGGTGAGAAGAAGGCTGCGGAACCGAAGCTCGGTTCCAGCGGCCTTCCGTGCGTTTTCATTATTCATGGAAAATGTCTCCGGCAGTGAGGGAGAGCGGGAACCTGGTCAGAACCACGTCGTCCACCAGCTGCCGCTCAAAATCATCAAAACACTTGTTGACAATGCCCATCTCAATGGCCCGGGCAGGGGTAAGTCCCTGCTTTATCATCCGCAGGGCGGAGAGGAGACCCCTCAGGTCCACGGCCCGGGAAGAGATCTCGCCGTTGACCGCCTTCTCCTGGAGATCCAGAAAGAGGGAAGAAAACTGATCGAGCATACCGCGGTCCATGCCGGGTGCGGTCTGATCCATCAGGCGGTTCAGGTCCTCCTGGGAGAGGGTGGGCACCTGGATGACCATGAAGCGGGAAACCAGGGCCTCATTCAGTTCCTTGGTACCGGCGTAGCCGTAGTTCATCGTGCCGATAAACCGGGTGGCCGGATGCAGGGAGATGCGCTCGTAGCCCGGCACGTCGATGAGACGCCGGTAATCCAGCGCCGCGTGCAGGACCGCCACCGCGTCGCTCTTTGCCATATTGATCTCATCGAGAATCCCGAAGCCGCCGTACTGGGCCGCGCGGTATACAGGTCCCCGGCGGAGCTTCACCTCATTTCCCTCAAAGGTGTCGGTGCCGATAAGGGCGGCGCTGTCAGTATTCACATGAAAGGACATATTGTAGACCGGCCGGCCGAAGAGCCAGGCCAGATTTTCCGCCAGGATATTCTTGCCGGTGGCCTTATTGCCCACCAGAAGGAGGTTTTCCCCGTCCAGAAGGGCCATCACAGCCATCTCCAGGATCTCCTCGCCGATGAAATCTGCGGTGGGCCGGGTCACGCGGTACTGTACTTTTTCTTCCACCGGATAGCGGTTCCGGAATTCTTCCAGCTGTCTGCTGAGTGTCTCGTTCATTAAGCCATATCCTCCGATGTCCTGTCCGCTGATGCCGTATCCTCCGGCAGAGAATGCCCGCAGCAGGCCGCCGCATCTTCCGGGATGCAGGTGCCGGGGCAGGAGATTTTCGCCACCTGTTCCGAAGCGTGGTGCAGCGCTGCCGCCAGTTCTGTGCCCGCAGCGCGGTAATACATCTCCTTGCCGGAACGCCGGGATTCGATGAGACCGCCGCTCTTTAAGAGCCGCAGGTGGTGAGATACCGCCGGGCTGCTCATGCCGGTCATGGCGGCAATGTTCAGCACGCACTCCTCACAATGGCAGAGAATCCAGAAGATCCGGAGCCTGCTGGGGTCGCCGAGAAGCTTCATGGCGTCAGCCACGATGGCGATGGTGTCGGCATCCGGCATGTGCAGAAGCACATTCTGTTCTCTGCGGTCATGGCTGTGAGGCAGCGAGATGGAGATCTTTTCCGTCATGCCGCTGCTCCTTTCCCGTGCTCTGCCTTTACGCCGCGGAGCCGTTCCAGAAGCTCAGGAGAGCAGTTTTCCTTCCTGACGATGTAACTCTGTTCCTTTTTGCCGAAGATATAATAGTGGGTTCCGGTCTCCAGGATCCGGTCAATGTCCTCGTAAGCCAGTCTGGACCTGCCGATGTTGCTGACAGACTCCAGATGATCCTCCAGGAAGGTAATGCGGCTTTTCGCGTTGCGCATGGTGGTGGTGCTCCGGAACCCATCCCGGATGTAGGTGTTGATGCGGCTGATCATAAACATGGGATAGGCGGCGGTCAGACCGAGCGCAACCATCATGAAAGCGCGGGAACGAATCACGATAAATACGCCGGCGAGGACGATAAACAGGGCCTCAATACCGATCATGACGAGCATCATCTTTTTATCGTGCAGCGTCTGGGCGATGCACATCTTCCTGAATTCCTCGTAGGTGTATTCTGTTTCTGTAGTGTAAGGGTCTTTGACAACCATGGGATTCATTCCTCTTTTCTGGTTTTTTCCGTGCGGGTCCCGGCCGGAAACTCCTTCCGGGGGATGGCGCACAGATTCAGTATAGCATGGATTATTCGGTTTTCCAATGAAGGATTCAGGAAGGTTGGCTTGTGAAAAAAACCGGGAACACGTATGATGAAGAGGAAAGACTTCAGGAAAAAGGAGAAGCGTGCGATGAAGACAAACAAACTGAGAGAGCTGTTTCAGAAAAACCTGCCGACGGTCTCCACAAGGCTGTGGAGCACAGACCCGTTTTTCTACGAGGCGGCGGGGCAGACAGGATACTTTGACTATGTGGAATTTGTGGCGGAAAATGCGCCCTTCGACATGAAAGACCTGCCGAACCTGGCGCGGGCCTGCGAGCTGAACGATATGGGGAGCATGATCAAGGTAGATTTCGAGAACCGCGGGTATGTGGCGCAGAAAGCGGTTCAGGCGGGATTCCACAGCATCCTCTTTGTGGATCACCTGAACGCGGAACAGGTCCGGGAGAGCGTGGATATGATCCGGCCGAAATTCCCGGGAGAGACAGGACTGTTCGGATACCCGAACGCCAGATATATCGGCGGCCAGTCCCATATTCCGGGACTGCAGCATGTGGACCGGCTGCGGGACATCGTCATTGCCGTCATGATAGAGAAGGCGGAAGCGGTTGAGAATATTGAGGAGATTTGCTCTGTGCCGGGTGTGGACATGATCCAGTTCGGGCCCAACGACTACTGCCTGAGCCGCGGGTGGAACAGGAAAGACCATATGGAGGAGGCGAAAGCCGCGGAGCGGCTCTGCATCGAGTGCGCCCTACGCCACGGCATCCGTCCCCGCTGTGAGATAGGTTCCCCGGAGGAGGCGGAATACTACATCTCCCTCGGCGTCAGAGATTTCTCCCTGAGCGACCAGATGAACATTCTGAAGAACTTCTGGAACACCCAGGGAAAGAAGATGCGGGAGATTGCCCTCAGCGCATCAGGAAATTGATCTCGCCCTTGAGCACATCCATATCAATACGAAGGTCGCCTCCGTAGATGGCTACCGGGATATCCGCGTCGAACCCGTAAATGCGGGGGAAGCTGTCATCCTCGAAATCATAGACCATCACCTGCTGCTTGTCCGGGTCAATGATCCAGTATTCCCGCACTCCGGCATAGGCATACTTGTGTGTTTTCAGCGTCAGGTCCTTTTTTCTGCTGGTGGGAGAGAGAACCTCCAGCACGAAATCCGGGGCGCCGAAGATGCGGCCGTTCACCACTTTCTTCTTGTCGCAGACGATCATAAAATCCGGCTGCACAACGGTTTTGTCGTCCTCGTCCAGCTGCACGTCCATCGGCGCGCTGACGGGAATACAGGAGCCTTCCTTTTTCTGGATGTATTCCCAGACCGCCTTGTGAAAATGGAATGTAATCAGCTGATGGACCAGCAGCGGGGAAGCCATATAGTAGATTTCACCGTCAATAAGTTCCGCCCGGACACCCTCCGGAAGATTGTACAGGTCTTTTATGGTGAACTTGCCGGACTTGCCGGACTGATATGATGAAGATGATTCATGTACGGAGGAATTCTTCCGGCGGCCTGTCTCATAGCTGGGCCCCGGGACCGAGGCCTGTACAAACTGGTCCGGCGCAGACACCCGGGAGCGCTCCGGGGAGAGCACCTTCTCCAGGGCTTCTATGGTGGAACGCCGGGGAGATTTCGTGATACCGCCCATCACCTTCTGGACGGTGGAGAGGGGGAGCCCCGTCAGCTCCGCCAGCTTCTCATTGCTGTAGCCCAGCTCCTTCTTCCTGTCCCTCATCTCCTGCAGTGTCATCTGTCATACCTCCCTTCATCCTGTCCCGCTGTGCGGCAGGGAAATCCTCCCTGTCCGCCGGGAAGTGTCCGAATTGCTCTTAAACGGATCATACCATAAAAATACCGAAATTACAATAAAATATCAATATATGAGCCATAAAATATCAAAAATAAACCATCCGGAAAGCAGATTCCCGCTTTCGGATGGTTTTTCTTTTTGATTTGGCTAAAATACTGTTTTCCGGATGGATTTACAGCTTCTTCATACGGATCTCCGCCGCGTAGGCGTGCCCTGTCAGGCCCTCACCGTGGGCCATCCGCGCCACCAGCGGGGCGATGGCATGCATGGCGTCCCGGTTGTAGCGCTGGTAGGAGCAGACCTTTAAGAAGGTGCCGACCCATACGCCGCCGGTGTAGCGGGCAGCGCGGACCGTGGGCAGGGTGTGGTTGGTGCCGCTGGCGTAGTCGCCGAAGACCTCGCCGGTTTCCTGTCCGATGAAGAGGGAACCGAAGTTGGTGAGCTCATCCAGAATGCTCTCGTCCTTCAGGATCACCTCCAGGTGCTCGGGGGCGAGTTCATTTGCCATATCCACAATCTCGTGCATGTCATCCACGAGAATCACTTCGCCGTGGCTTTCCCAGGAGGCGCGGGCGATCTCTTCGGTATCCAGGAGCTTCAGCTCCTCCTCCACCGCTTTTATCACATCCTCGCCGAGCTTCCGGCTGGTGGTGACCAGGATTCCCTTGGCCATCTTATCGTGCTCGCTCTGGGCGAGGAGGTCTGCCGCCAGGACCTCCGGGTCCGCCGTCTCGTCCGCGAGAACGAGGACCTCGCTGGGGCCGGCGAAGAAGTCGATGCCCACCTGGCCGTAGCACTGGCGCTTGGCCTCCGCCACATACTGGTTGCCGGGGCCGACGATGACGTCCACTGCCGGGATCTGTTCTGTGCCGTAGGCGTAGGCTGCGATGCCGTGGGCGCCGCCGGTGACGTAGATTTCATCCGCTCCGGCGATATCCATGGCCACCAGGGTCTTCGCGTTGATGGAACCGGTGCCTTTCACAGAGGGAGCGCAGGCGGCGACGCGCTTTACACCGGCGACTTTTGCCGGGATAATCAGCATGAGGGCGGTGGAAAAGAGCGGGTAGGAACCGCCGGGCACATAGCATCCGCACGAACTGACCGGAATCACCCGGTGTCCCAGGGAAGAGCCGGGGATGACGCTGAAGTCATCCAGGGGCTTCATGCAGGTGAGCTGCGCCTCGGCGAAGGTGCGGATGTTGCCCGCGGCTTCCTTCAGATCGCTGATCTCCTGCTCTGTCAGCTCCGCGTAGGCGGCTTTGATCTCTTCCGGCGTTACCCGGAACTGTTCGCGGGTGTTGCCGTCAAAACGTGTATTATACTCCAGGATTGCCCTGTCGCCGTTTTCGCGTACATTTTGGATGATGGCGGCCACCTGGTCTGAGACGCTCTTCAGCTCCTGCGCGGTGCGGGGCGTGGATTTTTTGAGGTATTCCATATATATCCTCCTTCGGGTAAGCGCACTTCAAATAAATATTGAGGGGATCATATCACAAAAACACCTGCCCTACAACAGAAATGCGACTTCGTCCCGTATCCGTTTCATATCAATGACAAGGTCCCCGTCATAGATGGCGACGGGGATCTCAGCATCGAATCCGTAGAGTGCCGTTTCTATGCCATCGGAAAATGTATGGATCAGGACCTGCTGTTTTTCCGGGTCAATCATCCAGTATTCCCGGACGCCGGCATTTGCGTATTTTTTCGCTTTGAGGAACATATCCTTCAGCTTTGTGGAGGGGGAGAGGACTTCCATCACGAAATCCGGGGCGCCGACGATGCGGGCTTTCGTGATGATCTCCGGGCGGCAGACGATGAGAAAGTCCGGCTGCACCATGGTCATGTCATCGCAGTCCAGCTGGACATCCACCGGGGCACAAAAGGGAATACAGGAACCATGATGTGCGTCAATATAGTTCTGGACAATGTTGAAGAAGCGTGCGGCAATTCTCTGGTGCATAGGGGTCGGTGCCGCCATATCATAGAAGACGCCGTCGATGAGCTCCACCCGGCAGTCGTCCGGCAGCTTCAGGTAGTCCTCTATGGTGAATTCCCCCGGCTGTCTGGCCCGGTCTTCGTCCTGCGGCTTTGCAAGGACGGACTCCAGCGCGATGAGGGTGGTTCTGCGGGGCGTCTGCGTCTGGCCGCTCATCACCTTCTGGACGGTGGAAAGGGGCACGCCGGACAGCCGCGCGAGATCCTCATAGCTCAATCCCATCTGCCGTTTTCTTTTCTGCATTTCCTGTAATGTCATGGCGATCCTCCTTTTGCACATTTCCAATCTGTTTTATGCCATTATTATACCATGAAATGGCAAAAACGGCAACGGAATTGCCAAACGGAAGCATTTACCCGAAAAACCGCATCAGGGCCCGCAGGGCCGTCCTGTTGACCGCCTCTGCCAGGAGGAACGATAAAAGCGCGCAGAGAACGAGCGTGCCGCCGATCTGCCGGACAGGGGAGATTCCCAGCGGCATGACGCTGCGCATGACAAGGTCTGTCAGAACAAAATAGTGTATAAGGAGAATAGAGTAGTTCTGTTTTCCGAGGGCGGCGAGAAATCCTCTGCAGGCCTCCGGCAGCTTTGTGAGAAGCCCCTCCAGCCGGTACGCCGCGCAGAACATGCCTCCCGTCAGGAGCATCGTCAGGATGGAGCAGTTCGCGGTCACATTCAGGTAATCGATCCGCGTTTTTGCCACCAGCAGGGAGAGAATGAGGGAAATGAGCGCGGACGTAATCCAGAGCGGGTCCATTTTCCTCATCCAGGGCCTCGCCAGGAGATATCCCATCGCGAAAATCCCCGGCCATCCGGAGAGGATGGGCGGAAACGGCGGCAGGACGTTCCTGTAAAGCGCGTACGTGCGGACGGCAAGAAGTGCCAGGATTGCAGCGGCCAGGAGCTTTTCCCCCTTTTCCGGCAGGGCGCGCAGAAGGACGCGCAGCGGGACGGTCATAATGTAGAGCAGGAGGATGACGTACACCAGCCAGAAATGGGGCGCCGTCGGGATGTCTCCTGAGATGACGGCCCGGAGGCTGTGGGCAGCCTGTCCTGCCGGCGAGAAGACGGTGGCGCAGGTTCCTGCCGTGTAAAACAGGCTGTAGAGCAGAAGCGGCAGGATGACGGAAACCAGGCGCTTCCGGATAAACCGGGAGACGGATTCCCCCTGCACGGGCAGCAGGAGGGCGCCGCTGATGAGCAGAAAGAGCGGCGTGGAGGAGGCCCCCACGATACAGCAGACCGCAGCGGCCATGTATATCCCGCTTCCGACGGGAAGCGTGAGGGAGGGCGGCTGTACCACGTGGATCAGGATGACGCACAGGGCGGCGGTGATCCGAAGAAGATCCGGCCAGGCCATGCGGGGGCGTTTCGATTCCTTCCCCTGATCCTTCCGGCCCCGTACCGGCAGGAAAGCGCCCGCCAGGATGGCCAGGAAGACCAGGAACCGGAAGATATCCGCCTGCTTTCGCATATCGGAGAGGGTAATTTCACCTGCCGGCACCGCGTTCCGCACGTAAATGCCCTCCAGCGTGAAGCTGTCGTGGAAGCTTAAGCGCGCGTCGCGCCAGCTGCCGGGCGGGAAGGTGAGGACTGCCTCGGTGGTTCCGGGCGCGAGATACCTTGTGGTGACGCGGAACCGGTCAAAGAGGCGGCCGCCGGTGCTGTAGAGAAGCTCCACATTTGACGTGTCCGGCATCGGTTCCGCAAAGCGGATGACGACCTGCCCGGGATTCCGGTCCGTATCCCACACGATGCGGGGCTCCGGGCCTGCGGCGGTAAAGCGGTTTCCCTCCACGGAAAAGTCGGCAATTTCCACGGAACCGGAAGTGCCGGAAAGCGGGATTTCCGGGGCGGCGGCCCCGCGGGTCAGGGCATAAAAAGAAGCCGCAGCCTCCAGGAGGAATGCAGCGATGACGCAGAGGATAAACGGCAATAGAACGGGAGATTTTCCCTTTCTGTGAAACATGGTGAGATACCTCGCCTGCAGGAATATATGTGCCGGGGCGCGGACACGGCAGTCTTTTTTCTTTGCCCGCGAATATTGTACCATACTTTGTTTGTACTGCGTATGATTTCTGTGATATGATAGGGAAAGAGCAAGGAGGATTGTATTATGGCTGTTCGTATCATTACGGATTCCGCCGGCGATCTTTCGCAGGATTACGCGAATTCACTGGGAATCCAGGTGCTGCCGCTCAGGGTGCGCTTCGGGGATGAGGAGTTTCTGGACGGTGTGACCATCATGCCGCCGGAGTTTTTCCGCAGGCTGGAAGAAAAGGTCCTGCCGAAGACAAGCCAGATTACGCCCTATGAATACGGGGAGATATTCCGGGAAGCGGTGGAAGCGGGAGATACCGTCGTATATATCTGCATGTCCTCCGGCGTGTCCGGGTGCTGGCAGAGCGCCTGCGTCGCCGCGCAGGAATTTGAAGACAGGGTATTTGTCGTCGACAGCAGGCAGTTCTGTATCTCGGAGGGGATCCTCGCCGTGGAAGCCGCGAAGATGCGGGATGAGGGAAAAAGCGCGGAGGAGATTGCCGCCGCTCTGGAGAAAAGTAAAGGACACTCCCATGTGATGGCGGTTTTTGAGACAATGGAGTATCTCCGTCTCGGCGGACGCATGACAGCCGCTGCCGCCTGGGTCAGCGGCGTACTGTCGATCAAGCCTGTCCTCACCATCGATGAGGGCGTTGTGCATGTGCTTGCCAAGGCCAGGGGCATGAAGAACGGCAACGTTGTCATGCGGAAGATGATTGAGAAGGTGGGAGGAATCGACTGGAGCCGCCCGGTGATGCTCGGATACACCGGGAGAGAAGACAGGCGGCTCAGGGAATTTATCGAAGACAGCATATCCGCCTACGGAGAAAAGATAAAGAGCCTGCCCATCGCGAAAGTCGGGGCGTGCATCGGGACCTACGCGGGACCGGGCGCCATCGCCATCGCCTTTTTCGACCTGAAATGATTTGAAATGAAATGCCGCCGTACGGATGGGTACGGCGGCATTTGTGCGCCATGGCAATGCGGCGCACGGAAAGGAGACAGGATTACTGCAGGAAAGCATTTTCAGGGGGAATCCGCGCTCAGTTCAGCGCCTCGAATTCGCCGGCGTTGTACTGGACCAGGGCCGCATTCACGTCAGCAATTACGCTGCGGAGCTTCTGGTCGAGGTTTTCCGTAAGGATCTGGAGCACGGCCTTCCTGCCTCGGTCTTTGAGGATCGGATCCAGGATGCGGTTGAATTTGTCAACAATCCATTTGTGGTCGATGCCGTCGCTTGCTTCACCGTTTGCGGAGTATACCCGGGTTTTGTATACGGTGCCGTCATTCAGCTCAAATTCCACCCAGGCAAGGCGCTTCGCCGGGAACTGCGCTTCCATCTCGGGATCTACCACGAATTCCAGCTTCTTCATCATGTCGAGGACGGCCGGATTATCCAGGGCTCTGTTGTTCATCTGGCGGAAGCCCACATCGCCGCAGACGATGGCGGTGGCCACCGGGAATGCGATATTGTACTGTGCCTCGTCGGTCTCGTGGGGAACGATCTTGGAAAGCTGTGCCGCGGAATCGAAGGTGTGTACTTTTACCTTCTTCACATCGGCCGCGGTAAAGCCCTTCTCCTTCATCAGCTCGATGGAAGCCTGGATGGGCTGGTGTGCCCAGCGGCAGCAGGTATAAGGCTTGAAATAGAGATTCATGATCTCATAAGTCTTGCCCAGGCTGTCAAGCAGGTAGCTGTAATCGTCAAACTCCAGCATATGCAGCTTTGCGGACTCGCCGGCCATGGTGTCGATGGCGGCCAGGGTTCCGATCATGGCGCCGAAGGGCACGCCGTCCTTGTTCATGGACGGATACTGTACGGAGCGCATCACCGGGGTCAGCGGCGCGTGGAATTCGGCCATGGAGATGGCGGTGTTCATCTGTTCCTTTGTAAAGCCGAAGATACGGCCGATGCCGGCAGCTGTGCCGACAGCGCCGTAGGTTCCGGTGCTGTGCAGGAAATTATAGAAATCCTGGGTGCAGAGACCGATGCGGACGGCGACATCGTAGGCCACCACAAGGGTGGTCAGGTATTCGCGGTAGGTGATATTCTTTTCCAGGCCGGCAGCCAGGATACCTGCCACAAAGGATGTGCCCGGGTGTCCCTTGATCATGTTGTGACCGTCATCGATATCGAAAGAGTTGGACGCGTGTCCCATGGCAAATGCCGCGCCCATAAAGCTGAAGCGGTCTTTGCTTCCCGGAATCTCGAGATCCCCGTCTTTCACCCATTCTTTTACAAGGCGCTTGCCGCACTGGAACTGTTCGCCCTTGCTGCCGAGAATCAGGGCGATCATAAGGTCGATGCCGCAGTCAACCGCGCGCTCCTTCACTTCCTCAGGGAGATCTTCCCACTGTGTGTTCAGGACAAAATCCTCTAATTTATAAGTTGTTTTATACTGTATCTGTGCCATATTCTGGTCCCCTCCCGGACCGGAAACGAGCCCGTTGACTGCCGGTACGGCAGGCAGCGGGCCCGATTTGAAAGGATGATATTGTATGACAGTCTGTACGCTTTAAGGCTTTTGGTTACTTGTTGTATACGCCCTCATTCAGGTATGCCAGAAGCTCTTCCTTGGACATGTTGTCGATGCCGACATAGGCAAGGCTGTACTTGCTGGTCTCGAAGAAGCTCTTCTTATGCATTGCGCCGGCGATGGTGATCATGGCATCGATAATCGGGGTCTGAACGCCGTAGGCAACACCCAGGTCATGATACATCTTGCAGCCAACCGGGACATCCTCTGTGATATAGCGGTGATGAATGGAATCCGGTCCTACATTACCCTGGTCGGTGGGCTCGTTCAGCGGGAATACAACGTTGTCGTTGCCGTTCTCGTCAAGTCCCATGTACTCCTGAGTCAGG
>ONXW01000130.1 GCA_900321915.1 uncultured Eubacteriales bacterium | reverse complement strand
GGTCACCTACGACAGCGCGGACAAGGTCCTGTTTTCCGCGGACGCCTTCGGCAAATTCGGGGCTAATGATGTGGAAGACCCGGAGGGCTGGGCCTGCGAGGCGAGAAGGTATTATTTCGGCATCGTAGGGAAGTACGGCGCGCAGGCGCAGACGCTGCTGAAGAAGGCGGCGGGCCTTGACATTCAGGTTATCTGCCCGCTTCACGGACCGGTGCTCAGCGAAAACCTCGGATATTACCTGGACCTTTACGATACCTGGTCTTCCTACCGTCCGGAGACGGAAGGCGTTTTCATCGCCTATACCTCCGTCTACGGCCACACGAAGGCCGCGGCCCTGGAGCTGGCGGAGATGCTCCGCGAAAAGGGATGCCCGAAGGTTTCCGTGGCGGACCTTGCCAGGGATGATATCTATGAGTGCGTCGAGGACGGATTCCGCTACAGCAGGATGGTGCTGGCAACCACGACCTACAACGCGGAGATTTTCCCGACCATGCGCGAATTCATCAGCCACCTGACAGAGCGCGGCTACCAGAACCGCTTTGTGGCTTTCGTCGAGAACGGCACCTGGGCGCCCACGGCTGCGAAGTGCATGAAAGCCATGTTTGAGAAGAGCAAAAACATGACCTTCGCGGAGAATACCGTCACCATAAAATCCGCCCTGAACGAGGAGAGCAGGTCAGCGCTTAAGGCCCTGGCGGAGGAGCTCTGCCGTTAACGGGAAGGCATGCCGGAAAGGGCCCTGAGTTGCTTACGAAAATCTTTCAGAATGCCCATAAACTTGAAATCCGAACATGGATTCTGTATACTGAAAACGGACAAGGCTCGCCTTTGGCGAGCCTTTCCTTTGGAACGACATTATTCAGGGAATGAGGGGTTGCTTCGTGGCAGCAAGAAACAGGAAAACACAGGAACCGGAACAGGGAAGAAAGAATACCGGGACCGGATCTGCAAGGCAGAATACCGGGACCAGGTCCTCAAAGAGGCCTGCGGAGGTCTATGAGGAAGAGCCTGATTACGGCGGCGGGACGCTGGGAACAGAGGTCGGCATCATCGTGACCTTTGCCGTCTGCACCCTGCTGTTTCTCAGCAATTTCGGACTTATCGGAGCGTTCGGGGGTTTCCTCAGCAAAATTATGCTGGGGCTTTTTGGCGTGTTCGGATATCTGGTCCCCGTCCTTATCTTTGCGGGGATGTGCTTTTACGCCTCCAACCGCGGGAATACCCGCGCTGTGATCAAGCTTGCGGCGGGGGTTGTGGTACTGTTTTCCCTCTGCGGGCTCGCCCAGCTCTTTGTCGGCGCGGAAGCCGGCAGGACCATGGGGGAGTATTACGCGGCGGCCGGCGGAGGCGGTGTCATCGGCGGGTTCCTCTCATCCGCGCTCAAGGGGATGGTGGGTTCCGTCGGGGCCTTCTTCATCCTGCTGGTCATCCTGGCCATCGGCGCGGTCTGCATCACCGAAAAGTCCCTGGTGGGCTTTGTGCGCCGCAGCAGCGACCGGGCCTATGAATACGCGAAGGAAGACGTGAGCCGCAGGAGAATCCAGCACGCGGAGAAGGTGGAAGAACGGAAGCGCCTGCGGGCGGAACAGGTCGTCAGGGGAGTGGATATCGCCGGGACGGAGCTCAAAGAGGAGACGCTGAAGCATTCCTTCTCCAACATCGGCAAGGTTACCGTGAAGGCGGGGGATCTCCCTGCACCGGAAGATAAGGAAAACCCGGAGAAAGAGGCTGATGTAAAAGCAGCTGCCCCGGCGGAAGATAAGAAGACAGAGACAGCGGAGAAGGCGGAGAAGGCGGAGAAGCCCGCAGCGGCGGAAGCCGTGAAACCGGAGCCGAAGCTGGTATTCCGCGTGGAAGAGGTGGAAAAGACGCCGGAGAATGAGCCGGGCGACGCGGCGAAGGAGCTGGGCCCGGATTCCGCGGATATTTTCCAGGGACAGATTCACTACGGCGGAAGGCCGAGGATCCTTCCGGACACCCCTGCGGAATCCGACGGGGAACCGGAGCTCTACGCCAGGGAATCCCGGGAAGAAAACAGCCTTCTGCGCTCCATCTATGTGCGCAATGACACCATGACGCTGGAGGAACTGACGGGGGAGGCCCCGACCATCCGGCGCGCGCCTGAACCGGCGCCCGCGGCGCAGACAAGGACGCCTGAACCGGCGCCTGCGGCGCAGACAAGGACGCCTGAACCGGCGCCTGCGGCGCAGACAGGGATGCCTGAACCGGCACGGGAAGAGATACGGAAACCGGTCATTGAACTGGTGCGGGAACCGGAGCCGGAAGAGGTCAAGGAGACGGTTTGGGAACCGGAGCCGGAAGAAGCCCCGGTGCGGGAAACATTCCGGATACCGGCGGCGCAGGAGGAAGAAACCTTCCGCAACATGCCGTTTTCGTCCATCAGCGTACAGGTTCCGGATGAGATATCCGCTGATTCGGTGGAGGATCTCGGGGACCTTGACGACGAGGAAGATATTTATGACGATACGCCCCTGCCCACGGCAGCCGACATCGCGGCGGCCGTACCTGACAGGAGCAGAAAGCCTGCGGAAACCGCCGCGCCTGTGGTGACAGCCTCCGGCAAGATCCTCTCCTCAGACCCGGGGATGACCTCGGCGCTCCTGGAGAGAAAGCGCGCGGAGCAGCGGTATGCCGAAAGACATGAGGCAGCGGACCCGGAGCCTGCCCGCATCATAGAGGAAAAGAAGGCGGAACCGCCGAAAGAATACATTTTCCCGCCCATTGACCTGCTGACGCCTGACAGGAACAGCGGGGACGTCATCAATGAGGATGAGTTCAGGGAGACTGCCGTAAAGCTGCAGCAGACGCTGAAAAACTTCGGCGTCGGCGTCACCGTTACCGACATCAGCTGCGGGCCGACGGTCACCAGGTACGAGCTGCAGCCCGACCAGGGCGTCAAGGTGAGCCGGATTCTCAGCCTTGCGGACGATATCAAGCTGAACCTGGCGGCGGCGGACATCCGAATCGAAGCCCCGATTCCCGGAAAGGCGGCCATCGGCATCGAGGTTCCGAACAAGGACGTGCAGACGGTATTCCTGCGCTCCCTCCTGGAATCCGAGGAATTCCGCAGGCACAAGTCAAGGCTTGCCTTCGCCGTAGGAAAAGATATCGGGGGACAGACGGTGGTCACGGATATCGCCAAGATGCCGCACTTGCTCATTGCCGGCGCGACCGGGTCCGGTAAATCTGTCTGCATCAATACCCTGATCATGAGCGTCATTTACAAGGCGAAACCGGACGAGGTCAAGCTTATCATGATTGACCCGAAAGTGGTTGAGCTCAGCGTTTACAACGGGATTCCGCACCTGCTGATCCCCGTCGTGACAGACCCGAAGAAGGCGGCGGGCGCCCTGAACTGGGCGGTTGCCGAGATGACGGAGCGTTACAGGAAGTTCGCGGAGTACCGGGTGCGTGACCTGAAAGGGTATAACGCAAGGGTGGATGAGATCGCGGATATCGATGACCCGGACAAGCCGGAAAAGATGCCGCAGATTATTATCATCGTGGACGAGCTTGCCGACCTGATGATGGTGGCGCCGCAGGATGTGGAGGACGCCATCTGCCGCCTGGCGCAGCTGGCCCGCGCCGCGGGAATCCACCTGATCATCGCGACACAGAGGCCGTCGGTCAATGTCATCACCGGCATCATCAAGGCGAACATCCCGTCCAGAATCGCATTCTCCGTTTCCTCCGGCGTGGATTCGAGAACCATCCTCGACATGGTCGGGGCGGAGAAACTGCTCGGAAAGGGAGACATGCTGTTCTATCCCTCCGGGTATCCCAAGCCCAAGAGGGTGCAGGGCGCCTTTGTCTCGGACGAGGAGGTCAGCAATGTGGTACGGTTCCTGACAGACCAGGGGCTGACAGCGGACTACAGCGCCGACATCGAATCCCGCATCAGCGACGGAAGCTCCGGCGCGAACTCCGGCGGAGGAGACGGCGGAAGTGACCGGGACGACTACTTCGAGCAGGCGGGCAGGTTTATCATTGAAAAGGACAAGGCGTCCATCGGGATGCTGCAGAGAATGTTCAAGATAGGCTTCAACCGCGCGGCCCGCATTATGGACCAGCTGGCGGAGGCCGGCGTTGTCGGCGGGGAGGAAGGCACCAAGCCGCGGCAGATACTGATGACGATGGATGAGTTTGAAGCACTCCTTTCATCCGGGAGAATGTAAGACAAGAAAGGAAACGAAGATATATGAAGCTCAGGGAATGGCTTTCAGAACTCTCATACGAGCTGGTGCAGGGAAACCTGGACGAGGAAGTCGGAGAAGTTGTCTATGATTCCAGAAAAGCCGGGCCGGAATGTGTGTTTGTGTGCATGCGCGGGGCAAATGTCGATTCCCACCGGTTCATTCCGGATGTTGTGGCGAAGGGGACGAGGGTTATTGTCGCCGAAGAGAAGCCGGAGGTTCCGGAGGATGTCACGGTCCTTCTGGTGGAGGACGGAAGGGATGCCCTGGCCCGCCTCTCGGCGGCCCGTTTCGGCTACCCCGCGAGAAAGATGACAACCATCGGGGTGACCGGCACGAAAGGAAAGACTACGACCACCTATATGATCAAGTC
>ONXW01000217.1 GCA_900321915.1 uncultured Eubacteriales bacterium | reverse complement strand
GAGAAGACCAGCACGGTCAGCGGCATCCAGGGGACCGGCCTGGGGATGGCCATCACCAGGAATATCGTGGACCTGATGGGCGGAACGGTCACCGTACAGTCAGAGGAGGGGAAAGGCAGCGAATTTGTCGTTGAGATTCCCTGCCGCACAGTCAGCCGTTCCCAGCCGGAGACGGAGCAGGGGGAGCAGGAGCGGAAGAAGTACGATTTCTCCGGCTGCCGCGTGCTCCTGGCGGAAGATAATGAGATGAACCGGATGATCGCGGAGGCCATCCTGAAGGAGGCGGGCCTTGAGGTCGAGGCCGCGCCCGACGGGGAGGTCGCCGTTGAAAAGGTGGAGACCGCGCCGGCCGGTTACTACCGGGTGGTGCTGATGGATATCCAGATGCCGAAGATGGACGGCTACGAGGCGGCGCGGCGGATACGCGCCCTGCCCGACCCGGAGAAAGCCCGGACCCCGATTGTGGCGGTGACGGCAAATGTCTTCGAGGAGGACAGGAAGATTGCGGAGGAAGCCGGAATGGACGGCCACCTGACAAAACCCTACGATATCCCGAGAATGATGGAAACCCTGGAACGCCTGCTTAAGCCGGAGAAGGAATAAGGGGGAAATGCTTCCGGGGGACACAGAATAACCGGGCGGACATCACTGAGGTGATGCGCGCCCGGTTTTCTCAGCCTGCCAAAAGGAAAAGCAGACAGACATTCCGGTTATATGGAATTTCAATAAATGAAGACATCATATCGGTTTTAGCAATTAGTACTTCCGTTTTGATGGGCGTATAATAGTACTGCCTTTCAGGAAGGGGGTTTTTATGTTTATTGACCTGCATATCCACGAGAAGACCTGCTCTAAGGACAGCTTCCTGTCCCTTGCGGAGGTGGTGGAGATCGCGAAACAGCGGGGACTTGACGCCATCTGCATCACAGACCATGACAGCATGGGTCTCAGAGACTTCGCGGCAGAATATGCGGAAAAGACAGGTTTTCCCATATTTGTGGGCGTGGAGTATTATTCTCTGCAGGGCGATATCCTCGCCTTCGGGATCGAGGATTTTCCGCGGGAGCGGATCCCTGCGCAGGAGTTTATCGATGAGGTGCACAGGCAGGGCGGCGCGGTGGTAAGTGCCCACCCCTTCCGGCATAACCGCAGGGGCCTGGAAGGAAACCTGGATACGCTGCGCGGCGTGGACGCCATAGAGATTCTGAACGGGTCCACCATGCCGGACGCCGCGATGATGGCGGTTCAGTACGCCAGAAAATACGGGTTCGGCACAACAGGAGGAAGCGATTGTCACTATCCCGATAAAGTCGGGGTTTACGCCACATATTTTCCGGGGAAAATTGAAACTATGGAGGATCTGGTCCGGGCCATCCGGAATCATGAGTGCCGGCCGGCCTTTCACCAGGATTTTTCCTATTTTGTCTGGGATCTTGACAAACTGCTTCTATAAGAAAGAGGAGGAATTATTATTATGAAGAAAAAACTGACTTCCCTGATGCTGGCAGGCGCGATGGCGCTGTCTCTTGCCGCATGCGGAGGAAAAGCTCCGGCGGAGACAACCGCCGCTCCGGAGACCGCAGCGGAAGAAACCGCGGCTGAAGAGACCGCAGCCGAAGAGACTGCAGCGGAGGAGACCGCGGCCGAGGAGACTGCGGCAGAGGAAGAAGCTGCGGAGCTGGAGGATTCCCTGGTCATTTATTCCACGCATCCGGAGGATCTCCTGGAGGCCATCAGCGATGCCTTCACGGAGAAGACCGGCGTGAAGGTGGAATTCATCAACCTGAAGGGCGAGCTGGCTGACCGCGTGAGAAGTGAGAAGGACAACCCGCAGGCGGATATCATGTTCGGCGGCGACGAGGCCACCTATATGGTTCTGCAGGGGGAGGGCTGCTATGAGAAGACAACCCCGTCCTGGGCCGCGGATGTGGCGGATGCCTACAAGGAGCCGGAAGGATACTGGTACGGCACCTACCGCACACCGATGGTGCTCTGCTATAATACGGAAATCATGAGCGCTGAGGAGGCGCCGGCTGACTGGGCGGATCTGGCAAAACCGGAATACAAGGATAAGATCGTAACCCGCGATTCCCTGTCCTCTTCCATGCGCTCCACCATCGTGTCCCTGGTGCAGTACAACAAGGCGAAGGATGGCGAGGATGCCGCGTGGGATTACATCAAAGAGCTGAACGGGAACATCAAGAATTACTATAACAGCGGCAGCATGATGTTCACCGCGGTTGGCAAGGGCGAGGCGGCTGTCACCATGGCAGTCATCAACGACTGCATGAAGAACCGCGACGAGAACGGCCTGCCCCTGGAGATGGTGATTCCGGAGAG
>ONXW01000091.1 GCA_900321915.1 uncultured Eubacteriales bacterium | reverse complement strand
GCCACGGAAAGCTCGGTCCGGATCCTGGCGTTCTCTTCCGCCGACAGCGCCAGATTATCGATGTAGCTGTTGAGCTCCCGCTCCATACGGTTCATGGAAGCCTTCAGATCATCGATCTCATTGCCTCCCTCCCGCCAGGTAAAGCGCTGGAAGAAGTCCGTCTGCTTTCCGCCTCCTTCCCGCCGGTAATTCACATACTCCCCCGCGGCTTTTGCCATATCCTCCACCGGATCCACGATGAATCTTGTCGTCATATAAACGTTAAACAGGGCAAGAACCACGCTGACGACGAAGAGCAGCGGAAGCACGCGGAAAATATAGCTCCAGACCATTGCCCGGAGATCCTCCGCCTCCACATCCGCCACCGCGAAAACCACGATATCCTGACTGGCAGACAGAACCGGTGCCCCCGCGCTGAAGAGATTGGTCCCCTCGTAATCCACGCCTTCGTCACAACCGGGAAATACCTCCGGGTCCTGTTTCAGTGCGGCCTGCTCTTCCGGCGTCATTTTAAAGATCTCTCCGGGAAGCCGGAAATGATTTCCTGTGCCCGGATCGGCATCCGCATCCGCCACATAGATATAATTGCCCCTCTCCGGATCCGCCGCGATCAGGGTGAGGTACTTTATTCCGCTGTCATCCCGTAAGACCCGCAGCGTGTGTACCAGCTGTTTATACTCTGGAAGCTCCTCGGCGCGGCTTCCCTCCTCCGGCTTCACGCCCTCGTACCCGCTGTCCTCATAGGCCGCCAGAGCCGTGTCGGACAGCTGCCGTACAGAATCGAGATCAAGGGTGTCCGCCGTCATCTGGGTAATAGTAATACCCACGGTCTGATAGTATTCGTCCACATTCCTGGAAAATGCCGCATAATCGATGATAAATACCGCTGCCATAAGGAGCAGGGAAATGATCATGGCCATGTTGAAAGCACTTTTCTTCAGGCTGTTTCGTTTTCTTCCGGCTTTTCCTGCCATCGTTTCAGACATTTTTCACCACCGTAAGGATATTCTGCCCGTCTTTATACTCGTACTCCACGGAATCCATAGTTTTCTTCACCAGGAAAATGCCAAGACCCCCGATCTCCCTCTCCTCCGGCGGAAGCGTCACATCCGCATCCTTCTTTGAAAGGGGGTCAAAGGGCTTACCCTTATCAATGAACGTAAGGATGACCCGGATCGGGGCGTCCTTGACCGTCACCTGGATGGTGACCGGTCCTTCTTCGGGGTGGTAAGCATATCTGGCGATGTTGACAAAGATCTCTTCCACTGCCAGCTCGATCTGCATCCGGGTCTGCGGGAGGCATTCCACCTCATCCAGCTTTGCATCGATAAAATCATTCACTGCATACAGATTACTCTCGTTTGCTGCTATCTGAAGATTATCCATCCTGAAGCCTTCCTTCCAGGCTTTTAACCATTGCTGCACAATGATTCCGTATATATGTCCTGCGTGTTATCGGGGAGCAATGCGGTAGATCCCGGCACCGTTTTCCACTTCCAGCATCACCATGGAGTCCGCCACCGGCGCCCAGCTGACCATATTGATGCCGTAGCGGTTTTCCCGCTGCCAGCTCTGATAAATGGCATCCACCAGGATCGAAGGCCGGTTTGAGATCACCGAGCACATATACCGGAACACTTCGTAATCGTAGCTCCTCAGATCTGTTTCCACAAACCCCCCGGATCCCAGGTTGGTAGAAAGCCGCAGACGGTACCCTCCGGTAAGGGTATCCTCCGACAGCACGATAAGGGGGGTCTCCTGCTGCTTATCGACAGCGCAGAGGCTCATGCCGTCCCGATAGAGATGGATCGTCCTTCTTCCGGGTGCCGCTTTCTGGATCCGCGAGTTTATGCCATTCATCGCGGAAAGATAACTTTCGAAGGACTGCCCGCTCATAGTAACGAATTTCTGCGGGGAAGTGAAATCCTGCCCGAGGATCGACATGTGCTCCTGGAACCATTTCCCGTTCTCGTCCACATAGTAACCGTCAGGCGTCATGGTATTGACCAGAACAGCTCCGTCATCCTGGACATAATAATATCCGCTCCCTTCGCTGACCCAACCGGCTGCGTATGCCGGCGGCGCAAAGAGGCTTACCGCTGTCATAAGAGCCGCAATGGCTGCGGGGATCTTCTTTTTCATGTCCTTCATTAGGTCCACTTCCCTTCTCTTTCTGTCCGTCAGTTTCCACTTTCCGATTCTTCCGATTCCCGGACCTTTCTCATCAGGTCCACGTTTTCAGCTTCTTTTTTCCCGTCGCCGAAGTTCTCTGACACTTCGTTTTTCTGCAGACGCTTTGCGGAACTCTTGACCCCGGACAGGAATCCGCCCCGGTCAAGGTAGACCAGGATCTGTTTCATATTGGCTTCCCAGCTGTCCTTCCCGTGCCGGTTTTCGTATTTCTGCCTGAGCTCGTTCAGAATGCGCACCCTCTGGATCTCCCTCTGGGCTTCGTTTTCAAGCGGTGTTTCCTGCGCCCAGATCGCCGCATTTTCTATGGTTTCCGTATTCTTAAACGCTGCCACGATATTTCCGGTATCGTAATTGACTGAGATCCCGGCCATTTCCGTATAGAGAAGCACGGCCTTCTTCAGGTAGAAATCCTGCAGGCTTACCGGGATCCGGAGTCCGTAAGCGACCTTGTTGAGCTCCTGGATCCACACATCCGTATCCATGTTTCCATGCATCGTCAGCAGGTTATTTCGGACATTGGACACAGCGGAAAAAACGACCTCGTGGCTCTCCACCCGCTGAGACTCCTTTGTAGGATCCGTCTCCGCGATGGTCACATTATCCGCGATGGTATACTTCGTTGCCTCCTGGGGGTTCGTGGGCTGTTCAATGGCGGATTCATGCTCACGGATCTCGTAGCTCTCCTCGGTCACGTCCACCTTCACGTCGGTCTTGTTTAACTCCGGCCGGAGCTTTGCCGCCAGGTTCTCAAGATCCGCCGGGTACTGACAGGCCAGAAGATCTTTGGAAATATCGGCGTTCGTACTGCCTCCCGGCCAGTCAAGGCCGATCAGTTCGTAAAAACGCCTTGCGGACAGCATCTGGTTCTTCTCCCCTTCTGTGAGGAACTCCTTATAATCATTGACCAGAAGCTTATCCGCCCAGTCCCCGTCGATACCGACGGCTCTTTCCAGGTCATCCCACTTCTTTACAAACTCCGGATTCCGCGCCAGGAAAGTTACCGCCATGTTGGCGCACTCCCGTGCGCCGTACGGATCAAGCTTATAGATCAGGGCACAGGGGATATCTGAAGTATCATAGGTAAATTCCGTTGTATTGAATCCGATCATCCACAGCTTGCCCTGAGAAGCGTCCTGTTTTCCCCGGCGCACCGCATAAGTGGTGCAGGGGGTCACCTGGGAGATCTGGGGCACATCGGTCCAGTTGACCTTGCAGGCCTTTACCAGGCCGTTGACGGGTCCCGCCAGATACATAACCCAGCGGTCTGTTCCGCCTCTGTTTTCCGGATAATATACAATTGCCTGCTCGCTGTGCAGATCCAGAAGGCTGTCCGTGGAAAAAGACAGCTCGCTGTTCTCCTGGTCCCTGGCAAGTCCATCCAGCTCCTCCAGCAGCAAGGAATAACTGTCTCCCTCCCCTACCGCGAAATTCATATCCCGGTTGGAGACGGTCACGTTATTGGGGGACGTGGTCCTCTGGGGGAAGAACAGCGTGACTCCTTTTTCCTCCTGGTTGACAATGACATCCAGCATGCCGTAATTGTAATCCCCCTCCACGGCGTAGGCATTTCTAAGGCCTACTGCCCGGTATGTCTCCCTGAATCCGGAATAATAGTTATTCCAGTGCTCAAGGCGGACTGCCGTTTCCGGATCATCTCCCTGGGCTTTGTCCACCACAAGAATGCCCGAGCGGAAGGGATAGCTGTCGGCCGCGTCTCTCTCCATATCGCAGAGGCCGAGATTCTCTAAACGGTCAAATCTCCCGTAATAATAGGAGGATATCAAGTTAGGAATATAGGTTTTACAATCCTCTGTGAGGTGGAGCTCATAATCGGTGAGGATATCCATGCTCTCCGTGACATCCTCCGAATGGCGCACCTCATGCTCCTCTCCGTTTTCATCTGTCTCCGTCTCATACCAGTACAGCTCATAGGTCCTGGTGATCCGCTCATAGCGGGGCCGATAAAACAGCGGCCCACACAGCATACCGACCATCCTCCTCTGGCTGGTCTTGACCATATAAAAGAAAGGCCTCATCAGGAAGCGAAAGCACACATAGGCCCTGGTCGTCCCGACAGACGAGTCGTTGCTCAGATCATTCATTTCAAGGAACTCTGTATGGTATGCTGCGCTCCGGCTGTATGTTTTTACGTCCTTATAGAGCGAAATGCTGGTCGCCTTATCAAAATAGACAAACTGTTTGCACTTATCCTCGGACGGTTTTTTCTCCATGGACGGCCTGTCGTCCCGGTGAAAAGACTGCCCGTTCGCGTCCATGAAATTCTGCTTCTGTTCAGCAGCATTGACGTTTTCCGAAACAAAATATTTCTTTTCCGATATGGATCTTTTATGGTATGTTTCAGGATCGTTCAGCCACTGTTCAAAAATCTCCTTGCTTTCCGCGATGTTAAAATTATGGATGGTAACGGTCCACTGTGTGGACCGGGCTTCCTTACTGTCAAGATCCTTCTCGTCCGGATCTTCTCCGCCTGTGACAATGTTCGGATCTTCCAGCAGCACCGACAGGATGATGCTCCCTTCCGTGTCCATTGTGGCATCGATCAGGGTCATCTCTTTATAGAGATCACCATCCCTTTCCTTTTCGGAAAGGCGGTC
>ONXW01000082.1 GCA_900321915.1 uncultured Eubacteriales bacterium | reverse complement strand
TGTACAGCCCCTACAGCCTGAAGGATGCTTTCCGCATCCTGTACCCGGCGGCGGAGGGAAAATCACGGCAGCAGATGGATATCCTGTTCGGATTCGGGAACGGGGAGATCGAGAGGCTGGACCGGACGGACCGGGAAATGGTATTTAAAGACGGTATCGGCGTAAAGTCCGTAAACAGGGCTTTTGTAAATGAGCGCGGCACCCAGGGCGGGATGTACCATCCGGAGGCCCTGGGGACGGACCAGGTGGATATCCGTCCCTTCGGCGCTTCCACAGCGGATGAGATCAACGCCTGGATCGCGGAGAATACGGAAAACCGGGTGAAGGACCTGATCCCGAAGAACGCCGTCACGGCAGATTCCGGCGCTGTCCTGGTCAACTGCCTGTATTTCCTCCTGAACTGGAAGGCGGAGGAGGGAACCATCCTCTGGAACGGAAAGGAAGAGATTCCCGCGTTCCGCGGGGAGGCGGATCTCATGAATATTAAGGAGGACGGCCCGGTGGATATCCTGCGGCTCCCCTATATTCCCGCAGACCCGGATTCCGCGGAGGAACACCGCTATTCCATGGTGGTTATCTGCGACAGGGAAGAGAATACCCAGGATAAGGTTGATCTCTGGATGAGCAACAAGAGCGACAAAGAGATGCTGAAGTGGGCCGATTTCTCCGATTATCAGGGGCTTGACGGGTATTCCGAGGGAAGCTATGTCATACCCTGCTTTGAGATGAAAACAGCCGTAAGCCTGCGGACGGTGCTGGAGGAACAGGGCCTCACGGCGCCCTTTGACCCGTCGGCGCAGGATTTCGCCCGCTTCGGGCCGCTGGTCATCGATGACGTGCTGCAGGGGACCTTTATCCGCTGCGATGAAAAGGGGACGGAGGCTGCCGCGGCGACGGCGATCATTATGAAAGAAACGGCCCTGCCGGAGGAGCCGGTGGTAAAATGGGTCATTGCCGACAGCACATTTGCCTTCCTTATCGTAGATGAGACCGCCGGAGAAATACTGTTCCAGGGAAGAGTCGCAAACCCTGAATACACGAGAGAATAGGAAGAACTGAATGAAACCGGGAAAAGCAGACCGCCGGGCATACCTTACACAGACACCCGTCCGGCAGCTGATCTGGCCGCTGGCGGTGCCGACGATGATCAGCATGCTGGTTACGGGAATCTATAACTCCGCGGATACCTACTTCGTCGGGCGTATCTCAACGGAAGCCACGGCGGCGGTGGGGCTGGTCTTTTCCGTCATGGCCATCATCCAGGCCCTCGGCTTTTTCTGCGGCCACGGCTCCGGAAACTGCCTGTCCAGGATGCTGGGGGCGGGAAAGAACCGGGAGGCGCAGGAGATGGCAGCCACGGGGTTTGCCCTCGCCCTCATCATCGGCCTTGCCGTGGCGGTGCTGGGAAATGTTTTCGCCGAGCGCCTGGCGGACTTTATCGGGGCTACCGACGCGTCCCGCGCGGATACAGTCGCCTATATGAGGATCATACTCCTGGGCGCGCCCTTTATGACAGGCCAGTTTGTCGTCAACAACCAGCTGCGCTTCCAGGGCAGCGCCTTTTACGCCATGGTGGGGCTCATGTGCGGGGCCGTGATGAATATCGGCCTGGACCCGCTGCTGATGTTTGTGTTCGGACTCGGCATCCGCGGCGCGGCCATCGCCACTATCTCCGGGCAGGCGATGAGTTTTATTGCGCTCCTCGTCGGAAGCAGCCGCGGGGAGAACATCCGCCTCCGGGCGTCCAATGTGCGGATGACAGGGGAGAATATCGGCCAGATAGTAAACGGCGGCATGCCGTCCCTGTTCCGGCAGGGGCTGGCGGCCATATCCACCCTGCTGCTCAACCGCTTTGCCAGGGAGTACGGCGGGGACTACGCCATAGCAGCCATGTCCATCGTCACCAGGACGCTGATGCTCTTATCGTCGCTCCTGATTGGCTTCGGACAGGGGTACCAGCCCATCTGCTCCTTCAATTACGGCGCAAAGCTCTACGGAAGGGTGCGGGAAGGCTATTTCTACTGCGTGAAGGTGGGGACGGTGCTGATGACGGCGTCCGCAGCCTTCTGCGTGATTTTTGCGAAGCAGATTGTCACCTGGTTCCGTGACGACCCGGATGTCATTGCCGTCGGCACTGTGGCCCTGTGCTGGCAGGCGGCGGTCCTGCCGCTTCTGGCTTCCATTGTCCTGACGAATATGATGCTGCAGTCCATGGGCCGCGGCGCGGCGGCTTCCCTGACTTCCTCCGCCAGGAACGGCCTGTTCTTCATCCCGCTGATCCTTATCCTGCCGCGGGTGTTCGGCCTCCTGGGGGTGGAGATGACCCAGGCCTGGGCGGATATCCTGAGCTTTCTCCTCTGTATTCTCGTGGCGCGGAGGGAGCTTCACCGCATGAAGAGGGAGGAGGAGCTTTCCGGAAGGGAGTCTTTGCAGGATCCAGTGACGAAATGATGCTGCTTGCTTGTAAGATCGGATAATTCATGGTACAATCGGGAACCAAAAGGAGATTTGACCCATGAATGAAGAGAAAAAAACAGCGCCCCAGGGCGCGGCAAATACTGACAGCAGAGTCCGGAGCATCGCGGTGACAGGGGTGCTTTCCGGCGTGGCGTTTATCCTGCAGCTCATCGAGTTCCCGGTGCCTATGTTCGTACCGCCCTTTATCAAGTTCGATTTTTCCGACCTTCCGGCCCTCATCGGTGCCTATGCGCTGGGCCCGGTTTACGGGATAGCCATCGAGTTCATCAAGAACCTGATTCACGTGATGTTTTCCGGAAGCTTCGGCGTGGGAGAGCTTTCCAATTTCCTCCTGGGAGCTGTTTTCGTCGGCGTGGCCGGTGCCATCTACAAGAGGAAGAAGACAAAGAACGGGGCGCTTATCGCGTCGCTGGCCGGGGCGGTTGCCATGGCTGCGGTTTCCCTGCCCTCCAACTATTTTGTCGTCTATCCGGTCTATTACAACTTTATGCCGGAGGAGACCATCCTCGCCGCGTACCAGCTGATTATGCCGTCCCTGCAGAACATTTTCCAGTGCCTGCTGTTCATCAATGTGCCGTTTACTTTTGTGAAGGGCATGATCGATGTGGTGATCACCTTTATGATCTACAAGCATCTTTCCCCGATACTGAAGGGGAAGAGCGTATGACGGCAGCACAGGGGTGAATGAACACAAAAAAACCGGATCTTTTCGGATCCGGTTTTTTTCGTGGAGCGTATAGGGCTCGAACCTATGACCTTTCACACGTCAAGCGAATGCTCTCCCAGCTGAGCTAACGCTCCATACGGATATACTTTACTCTATTTTGCACGATAAATCAACTGAAAAATATTATTTATTTTATTTGTATTTAATAGGAGTATTTTTTCGGAAGATCATGTATAATAAATGCGTGAAATTCCGGCAGAGTTCCTAATCCCGCCCGCGGGGAGCCGTCCCGCCCGCCGGATGCCCGATGCCGGGCAACCAAAATTCAGAGAAGAAAGAGGTTATGAAGCATGGCGAACATTGATTTAACCAAGTATGGCATTTCCGGAACCACAGAGATCGTTTACAATCCTTCGTTTGAGCAGCTCTTTGAAGAAGAGACCAAGCCGGGTCTGGAAGGCTTTGATAAAGGCCAGGTCAGCGAACTGGGCGCAGTGAATGTCATGACAGGCATTTACACCGGCCGTTCCCCGAAAGACAAATACATTGTTATGGATGAGAACTCCAAGGACACGGTCTGGTGGACGACAGAGGAATATCCGAATGATAACCATATCGCGACCCAGGAAACCTGGAAGGTTCTCCAGGATATCGCGAAGAAGGAGCTTTCCGACAAGAGGCTCTTCGTTGTAGACTGCTTCTGCGGCGCAAACAAGGACACCCGCATGGCCATCCGTTTCATCATGGAAGTGGCGTGGCAGGCACACTTTGTCAAGAACATGTTCATCATTCCGACCGAGGAAGAGCTTAAGGACTTCGAGCCGGATTTCGTATGCTACAACGCATCCAAGGCCAAGGTTGAGAACTATAAGGAGCTGGGACTCAGGTCTGAGACAGCGGTTGTCTTCAACATCACCAGCCATGAGGCGGTTATCATCAACACCTGGTACGGCGGCGAGATGAAGAAGGGCATGTTCTCCATGATGAACTACTATCTGCCGTTAAAGGGCATCGCGTCGATGCACTGCTCCGCCAACACGGATATGAACGGCGAGAACACGGCGATCTTCTTCGGACTGTCGGGAACCGGCAAGACGACGCTCTCCACCG
>ONXW01000404.1 GCA_900321915.1 uncultured Eubacteriales bacterium | reverse complement strand
GTGTATTTAACGGCATTTCCAACAAGGTTGTTCACGATCTTGCGGATGGAATCCAGGTGGCCGGACATCACGGAGGGCAGGGATTCCTCCGCCATCAGGCGGAAGGAGAGCCCGGCCTTTTTCGCGGCCCTCTGCCAGGTAGCTTCCGTCTCCTGCAGAAGCTGGACCGTGAGATAAGGCGCCTCGGGAAAACGGCTCCGGCCGGATTCGATCCGGGAGAGGTCCAGAATGTCCCCGACGAGGGAGAGCAGGATATCGCAGGAGAGCCTGATATCATCCGTCCAGCCCCGGATTTCGTCGGACGCGGTCCGGCCGGCGATCAGTTCATTGAGGGACATCACCGTATTCAGCGGAGTGCGGATATCGTGGCTCATATTGGCCAGAAAGGCTGTCTTCGCCTCGCTGGCGGAGAGGGCTTCCTTCCGGGCTTCCTCCAGCTCCTCCTGCTTTTTCCGTATCAGCTGCAGCTGGAGGTACATAGTGGACGCAAGGACGACGGAGACTACCGGCAGCGCGATAAGGATATCCGTCAGCATGTCGCTCTCCTGTTCAAACACGTTGACAGCCCCGGGATGCCGGTATGCATAGATGCACAGCCCGCTGTACCACAGAATCTCCACGGCAGAGAAGAAAAACATCTCCGTCCCTTCCAGCATGAACGCGGTAAACACCACCGCCATCACAAAATACAGGGGCATGCCGCTTTTGTAGCCTCCTCCGTCCAGGAACAGGAAGGTGAATATCACAAGAAAAATCAGCACGATGGTTATCCTGACACAGGTGCGGTAACGGCCGGTGCGGCTGGCGTACAGGATCAGGACAAGGGACAGGAGCGCGGTGCTCCAGCACATGATGGTATTGCGTATCGGCAGGCCCACAACCAGGTTGATGATGCCGGTTAAGGCACTGACAGTAAATCCCCCGGTGGCCAGGATCCTGAAAATTCTGACCCGCAGGTCGGAGGCGGTATCGATGTAAGAAGAAAGAGGTTTTTTGGGCAGAGGCATGGCACACTCCTCCTTTTATGGTGATTATAGCACGCGTTCCCGGGGAACACAGGATGCGAAAAGTATACTTTTAGTATGTATTTTCCAAAGGCCCGGTTCCTTTATAATGTTATTATAAAACAACTGTTTTCTGATTCAGGAGGAGAGATATGAAACGGATAAAAAAGATTACGGCAATGCTGCTCGCCGTACTGCTGTGCATTTCCCTGGCATCCTGCGGAGACACCGGGGCCGCGACAGCGGAGGAGGAAGAGACTGAAGCTGCGGAAACTGCGGAGGAGACGCCGGCGGAAACGGATACGGAGCTTTCGGAAACAGCGCATTTCCCTGACGAATTCCAGCAGGCTTACATCAGTTATCCCGCATCCATCGAGCCGATGCAGCACCTGGCTGTGAAAAATGCCCTGAACTTCAACGCGGTGAACGCGGAAGGCACTGATGACCAGTACGTCAATATCATGTTCTGCTTCCTGCCGATCGAAGGCTATGACGAGTACATGGACAAGGGCTACGGAGCCGCGAAACCCTACATGTACCATATGCTCGAGACCATGCAGAAGGGACTGCAGGGAAAATACCTGACCAAATCCATCACATCGGATTATGTTGACGGAAGGGACCATTACAGCATTACCGCATATACCTGGCTGAAAAACGCTATATTTGATGAATCACTGGAACAGCCGGTACGCGGCCGGATGGTGGTGCGCTACTACGGCCCCATCGGATATGTCCTGGTGGCATCCACGAATGCGGTGGAGAGCCGCTTCAAGGATTACTGTGATATTACGGACAAGATGCTGGACAGCCTCTCCTTCACCGCGGGATGGAGCACTTCCCCGAAGGCTGTTCCGTCAGAACCCACGCCGAAGGACGGCACCACACCGGTTCCGTCAAGGAAACAGCCCTCAAAATCCGGAGCCGCCGCAAACCAGTCGGATTCCGGTGATTACGGCACAGCATACTACTGGTACGATTCCGACGGCGATGTATGGTACTGGGACGGCTACGAAAACCAGTTCATCGGTTTCGGCGACGACTATTATATCGACGATGACGGGGAAGCCTACGAGTCCAATGATGCGGGCTGGGATCCGGAATACTACTACGATGACTACGATCCCTGGTCTGATCCCGGCGATACCTATGACTACGAAGAGTATGAATTCAACGATTACGACCCCTACTCCGATTCCGGAGATTACGGCGATGTCTACAGCTGGACCGACGAGGACGGCGATGTATGGCAGTTTAACGGCTTCGAAGATGAGTACATCGGTTCCGGAGACGATTACTACATAGAGGACGGTCAGTATTACGAGAATAACGATGCCGGATGGGATGTGGAATACGAGCCGGAATATAACGACTATGAGCCGGAGTACAATGACTATGATCCCTACTCTGACCCGGGTGATTACGGCGACTATGAAGACTACGGCGGTTACGATGATTACGAAGACTACGGCGGTTACGACGATTACGAAGACTACGGCGATTATGAAGACTGGTAAATAAAGCCGAAGCGCAGAAAACCGAAGCGCAGAAAGAAGCTGCAGGGAAAACCCCTGCAGCTTCTTTTTGTGTAAACTTATAATCCGTAAGCTGTCTTATCCGATGATCTTGAGTGCGCCGGTCGGGCACATCTCCGCACACTTGTGGCAGTCCTTGCAGACTTCGATCATCTCCGGAGTATTGAATTCCGGCTTGATCACAGTGTTGAAACCTCTTCCGACAAAGTCCAGAAGTCCCTTGCCGACGACTTCGTCGCAGACACGGACGCACAGTCCGCAGAGGATGCACTTGCCCTGGTCGCGCTCGATGGATACCAGTCTCTGCTCCACGAAGCGGCTGTGCTTCTCGCCCTTCAGCCTGGAAGGACAGATATCGCAGCTGTTTGCGGCTTTGATCAGGCGGCAGTCGTCGTAATCCCAGCAGCCGCACTCCAGGCAGCGCTTTGCCTCTTCCCGGGCTTCTTTCTCATCAAAGCCGAGGTTGACTTCCTTAAAGTTGGTCTTCCTCTCTTCGGGTGAAAGCTGCGGCATACGGATGCGTGACTTCTTGTCATAGATTGTGAAGTCGATATCTTCCGCCTCTCTCTTCGAAACGAAGGGAGCTTTGTAGGGAATGATCTCCCCGTTCAGGTAGGAATCGATCACGGCAGCGGCCTTATTGGCCTCGCCGATCGCCGCGATGGCGATGCCTGCGCCCTTGTTTGTGGCGTCGCCGACTGCGAATACGCCCTCTTCCGAGGTGCGGAATGTCGTCTCGTCCGCCGCGATGATGCCCCTGCGGTTGAGCTCGACTCCCTCAAATCCGGCCGGATTGACCTTCTGGCCGATGGCCGCGATAACGGAAGACACTTCGATGGTCTCGAACTGGCCTTCTACCGGCACCGGAGCTCTTCTTCCGGATGCGTCGGGCTCTCCGAGTTCCATAACCTGCAGCTTAACCTTCGTGACATGGCCGTTCTCGCTGATGATCTCCGCGGGATTGCGAAGGAACTTGAATTCCACGCCCTCTTCTCTCGCTTCGTCGATCTCAACCTGTTCCGCGGGCATCTCTGCCTCGGTACGGCGGTATACGACGTAAACGTTCTTAGCGCCGACGCGCACTGCGGTGCGGCAGGCGTCCATGGCAGTGTTTCCGCCGCCGACGATCACGACGCTGTCCCCGATCTCCGGCCTGTTTCCGAGGCTGACCTCACGCAGGAAATCGATTCCTCCGAAGACGCCTTCGGTATCTTTCTCACCCGGGCATCCCACACCGGAGCTGGTCCATGCGCCGATGGCGATGAGGGTCGCGTCAAACTGTGCCTTGAGGTCCGCATAGGAGATGTCCCTGCCGATCTTGACGTTGTTCTTTAATTCTACGCCCAGGGCTTCGATCTCAGCGATCTCCCTGTCGAGAACCGCCTTCGGGAGACGGTACTCCGGAATACCGTAGCGAAGCATTCCGCCCATCTTCGGCATCGCGTCGAAGATTGTTACCTTATGTCCCTTGACTGCCAGGAAATACGCTGCGGTGAGGCCTGCGGGGCCGCCGCCGATGATGCCGACGGTTTTGCCCGTGGGCGCGGCAACTTCCGGACGGAAGGTATCGCCGGACTTAAGGTCGTTGTCTGCGGCGAAATATTTCAGGAACGCGATGGAGATGGGCTCCTCAACATACTGGCGCCGGCATTTTGTCTCGCAGGGATGCGGACATACACGTCCGATGGATGCGGGCAGCGGAAGCTTTTCCTTGATGATGCGGACCGCTTCTTTGTCATTGCCGAGGGCAATCTGCTTTACATAGGCCTGGCAGTCCGTGCCGGCGGGACATTCAAGAGAGCACGGTCCCTTGCAGTCGCCTTCGTGGTCGCACATCAGGAGCTCCAGGGCAACCTTTCTGGACTGCATGGCCCTCGGGGTCTGCGAGCTGACTTTCCATCCATCCTGCGGAATGGTCGCGCAGGCTCTCATGAGCTTCGGCATTCCTTCGCCTTCCACTACGCAGAGAGAACATGCGCCGTAAACTTTGACTTCGTCATTGTGGCAAAGATTGGGGATCTCAATCCCGTTCCTGGACGCAATTGTAAGGATGGTTTCCCCCTTCACGCCTTCGCACTCTTTGCCATTAATTGTAATTTTAATCTTATCGCTCATATTCGTCCCCCTTACTCCACGACAATGGCATCGAACCGGCAGGTTGATTTGCAGTTGCCGCACTTGATGCACTTGCTCTGGTCAATGACATGGGGCTTCTTGACTTCTCCGGAAATACACTGTGCCGGACATTTCCTTGCGCAGGCGGTACAGCCCTTGCAGGCTTCCGGAACGATCCTGTAGGAAAGCAGCGCCGTGCACTCCTTGGCCGGACATTTCTTATTCTTGATGTGCTCTTCGTACTCGTCGCGGAAATAGCGGATTGTGGTCAGTACCGGGTTCGGGGCTGTCTGTCCGAGGCCGCACAGGGCTCCGTCCTTAATGGAAAGACAGAGCTCCTCCAGAAGCTCAATATCGCCTTCCTTTCCCTCTCCGGTGACGATCCTTGTGAGTATCTCATGCATGCGCTTGGTGCCGAGACGGCAGGGCACGCACTTTCCGCAGCTCTCATTCGTCGTGAAATTGAGGAAGAATCTTGTCATCTCCACCATACATGTGGAGCTGTCCATAACGACCATACCGCCGGATCCCATGATCGCGCCTGTGGCCGACAGGGCTTTATAATCGATGACTGTATCCAGAAGGGAAGCCGGAATACATCCGCCGGAAGGTCCGCCCATCTGGACAGCCTTGAACTCTCTGTCTTCCCGGATGCCGCCGCCGATGCCGAAGATAACGTCGCGCAGTGTCTTGCCCATCGGGATCTCGACCAGTCCGCCGCGTTTTACCTTGCCGGTAAGGGCGAATACCTTTGTGCCCTTGCTGTTCTCGGTACCCATGGCTGAGAAGGCCGCTCCGCCGTTCATCATGATCCACGCCACGTTCGCGAAGGTTTCAACGTTGTTGATGTTTGAGGGCTTGAGGTTGTAACCGCTGTTTGCGGGGAACGGAGGTTTAAGCCTTGGCATTCCGCGCTTGCCCTCCAGGGATGCGATCAGGGCTGTCTCCTCGCCGCAGACAAACGCGCCCGCGCCGGCCTTGATTCTCATGTCGCAGGAGAAATCTGTGCCCATGATGTTCTTGCCGAGAAAGCCCTTTTCCCTTGCCTGGGCGATAGCATTTTCCAGACGGACGATGGCCAGCGGATACTCCGCACGGACGTAAACGACCATCTCGGCCGCGCCGATAGCATAGGCGCCGACCAGCATGCCTTCAATCAGGTTGTGGGGATCGGACTCGATGACCGCACGGTCCATGAACGCGCCGGGGTCGCCTTCATCCGCGTTGCAGATAAGGTACTTGGGTTCGCCCGCTGCCTGACGGCAGGCATTCCATTTGAACCATGTCGGGAAACCCGCGCCGCCTCGTCCTGCCAGTCCGGAGACTTTGATCTCTTCGATGACTTCTTCCGGAGTCATGGTTGTCAGGACCTTGCGGATCGCTTCGTATCCGCC
>ONXW01000136.1 GCA_900321915.1 uncultured Eubacteriales bacterium | reverse complement strand
CTGCGCACACCGGCCTCGGCCGTATAATTGTGTATAATTTTGCGCAGCGCCGGCTGTGTGATGGTGAGCATCTCGGACGTAAGCCCGTTTTTCTCCATCTGCTTCGGGATCAGGAAATCATGTCCGATATGGAACTTCTCATTTTCCGTGTAGCTGCTGACCTCGATGATGTCCATGCGGTCAATCAGGGGCAGCGGTATGGTTGCCGTGGTATTTGCTGTCGCGATGAACAGCACCCTGGACAGGTCCACGGGGATCTCCACGTAATGATCCCGGAATTTCACATTCTGCTCGCTGTCCAGGACCTCCAGCAGGGCGGAGCCGGTATCTCCCTTGTAATCGCTGCTGACCTTGTCGATCTCGTCCAGCAGCATCAGCGGGTTGCTTACGCCGGCCTGCCGCAGCCCGTCCACAATACGTCCGGGCATGGCGCCCACGTAGGTCTTCCTGTGGCCGCGTATCTCCGCCTCGTCGCGGACGCCGCCGAGACTGATGCGGACATATTTCTTGTCCAGCGCCCTGGCGATGGACCTCGCGATGGAGGTCTTGCCGGTGCCGGGCGGGCCCACCAGGCAGATAATAGAACCGTTCGCCTTCTTTGTCAGGATCCTGACTGCCAGGGATTCCAGGACGCGGTCCTTGACCTTCTCCAGGCCGTAGTGGTCCTCCTCCAGAATCTTCTTGGCGTGACCGAGATCCATATTGTCTTTTGTCGTTTTATTCCACGGCAGCTCCAGAACCGTATCAATATAGGTGTGGAGCACATTGCCGTCCTGGCTTCCGGCAGGCATTTCCTCGAAGCGGTGGATATCCTTCTCCAGTTTTTCCTTGACTTCCGGGTTCGCGTCCAGCTCCTCAAGGCGCCGGCGCATCTCGTCCGCCTCAGACTCGGCGGAATCTCCCAGTTCTTCCCGGATTACCTGCATCTGTTCGCGCAGGACATAATCCCTCTGGTTCTTGTCAATGGCTTCCTTCACCTTTGACTGGAACTGGCGCTTGATATTGAAGACCTCCGTCTCCATCATCAGAAGCTTCAGGAGCACCTCATAGGCCTCGCTGAGGCTTGTGCACTCCAGCATCTTCTGCCGGTCCTGGAAATCCCAGGGGAACTGTATGGTCATGACGCGGAGGAGCTTTTCCAGGGACTGCTCCTGGAACAGGGGCCGGTAAAAATCCCTTCCCGGTCCCGGATTCAGATCCGAAAACTCATGAAGCTTGTCCCGTATCACCCGGAGCATCGCCTCGTGCTCCAAGACGGAAAGGTTGTTGTCCCAGTCACCGATCTCCTCCACTGTCCCGGACAGGTATTCCCCGCCGCGGTTCAGGCGCAGAAGCGCAGCCTTTGTCTTCCCCTCCACGGTTACGCGGATATATCCGTTGGGCATCCGGACAAACTGCCGGACATGGCTCACCGTTCCCACATGGTACAGATCCTCAAATCCGGGGTCATCCTTTTCCGGGTCTCTCTGGGTCACCAGGAAGACCTCTTCATATCCGGCCATAGCCGCTTCCACGGCGGCGATGGAAAATGGTCTCGCCGCGTCAAAGCTGATGGTCATATCCGGCAGGACTGTCAGCCCCTTCAGGGCGACAACCGGAATCCCGTCTCTAATTTCTCCCATGTATTTTCTATTCTCCAACTGTTATGCAATCTCGCCGGCTTTGCCGACCTTGCGGCTCCCGAAGGACTTCCTCGGGACAGAGGTGTCGCGGTAGGTAATCTGGGGCGCGCTGACCCCGTTCACAACATCCTCCGTCACAACGCAGATGCCGATGGTCTCATCGGAGGGAATGTCAAACATGACATCCATCATGGCCGTCTCCAGGATGGAACGGAGGCCTCTGGCCCCTGTTTTCTGCTCCACAGCCTTCTTCGCGACGGCACGGACCGCGTCGTCCGTAAACTCAAGCTTGACGCCGTCCAGGTCAAAGAGTGCCTGGTACTGTTTCAGCAGGGCGTTCTTCGGCTCCGTGAGAATCCGGACCAGGGCCTCTTCATCCAGGGATTTCAGCGCGACCGTCACCGGGACGCGGCCGATAAACTCGGGAATAAGGCCGAACTTTGTCAGATCCTGCGGCACCACCTGCCGGAGCAGCTGGTCCATATCCGCGCTGTTTTTGGAGACGATCTCCGCGTTAAATCCGATGGATCCGGAATTCAGGCGGCTCTCCACAATCTTCTCGAGCCCGTCAAATGCGCCGCCACAGATAAACAGGATATTGGTGGTGTCTATCTGGATCAGCTCCTGCTGCGGGTGCTTCCTTCCGCCCTGGGGAGGAACGCTCGCCTGGGTTCCCTCCAGGATCTTCAGGAGCGCCTGCTGGACGCCCTCTCCGGAGACATCCCTGGTGATGGAAACGTTCTCCGACTTTTTCGTGATTTTATCGATCTCATCAATATAGACGATGCCGTACTCCGCGCGGCTGACGTCATAGTCCGCCGCCTGGATAAGCTTCAGGAGGATGTTCTCCACATCTTCCCCGACGTAACCTGCCTCTGTCAGCGTGGTCGCGTCCGCGATGGCAAACGGCACATTCAGGATTTTTGCCAGGGTCTGCGCCAGATAGGTTTTTCCGGATCCGGTGGGGCCGAGCATCAGGATATTGCTCTTCTGAAGCTCCACATCCGTGTCCGTCCTGGCCGTGATTCTCTTATAGTGATTGTACACGGCAACGGAAAGCACCTTCTTCGCATCTTCCTGCCCGATGACATACTCGTCCAGGAAATTCTTGATCTCCCGCGGTTTCGGAAGATTGATCCCGGAAAAGTCCGGCTTCTTTTTGCGCTTTCCCTGCCCCAGGGATTCTTCTTCCAGAATCTCCGCGCAGAGCTCGACGCAGTCATCACAGATATATACGTCCCCGATGCCCGCGATCAGCTTCCTGACCTGGCTCTGCGTTTTTCCGCAGAACGAGCACCTGATATCATCGCCACTCTTGTTGGGCATGCATTCACCTCAATTCTGTCCCGTCTCAGTGCTTCTCGATCACACTGTCGATCAGGCCGTACGCAAGGGCGTCCTGGGCGGTCATGTAATTGTCGCGCTCCGTATCCCGTGCAATCTCTTCATAGGTCCTGCCGGTGTTGGCGGCAAGAATCTCATTCATCTTCTTCCTGGTCTGCAGGATATGTTCCGCGGCGATGGAAATCTCCGTCGCCTGTCCCTGCGCCCCGCCGGAAGGCTGGTGAATCATAATCTCCGCGTTGGGAAGGGCATACCTCTTTCCCTTCGCCCCGCCGGCGAGAAGGAATGCCCCCATGCTGGCTGCCATTCCCAGGCAGATCGTGGAGACATCGCACTTGATGTACTGCATCGTGTCGTAAATTGCCATTCCGGCAGTCACAGAACCTCCCGGACTGTTGATATACAGGTTGATATCCTTCTCCGGATCCTCAGCCTCCAGGAACAGGAGCTGCGCCACCGTCAGGGATGCCGTCACCTCATTGACCTCTTCTCCGAGAAAAATAATCCGGTCCTTCAGGAGTCTCGAATAAATATCATAAGACCGCTCTCCGCGGCTGGTCTGTTCAAGTACATAGGGAACCAGTGCCATAGTATCAAATTCCTTTCTCTCAGATTAGTCAATTTCCCGAAAGCAGGGGCTTCCGGGAAACTGATGAAGAACTATTAAACTGTTGCTCTGTTCAGAACGATCAGACAAGCTTTGCCTCTGCCACAAGGAAATCGATGGCCTGCTGGACCTTCAGGTCGCCGCGGATCTGCTCCGCCTGGTCTTCCGTAATGAATCCCTTGAAACGATCCAGTTCAATCTGGTAGTCCTTTGCCATCTTCTCGATCTGCTGCTCGTAGATTTCATCCGTCACTTCGATATTCTCAGCCTGGGCGATCTTCTCCAGCACCAGTCTGGTGCGGATTCTCTTCTCGGCATCGGGAGTCATCTGCTCCGTCAGCTTCTCCGCGGTCTGGCCGGTGTACTTCAGGAAATCCGCCATGTTCAGGCCCTGGTTGCGGAGTCTGGCGGCATACTCATCCACCATGCCCCTCGCCTCTGTCTCAATCATGGCCTTCGGGAGATCCATCTGCGCATTGGCCACAACCTTCTCCACCACATTGTTTTCATTCTCTGTGGTAGCCGCGCGAAGCTTGCGGTCCTCGAGCTGTGTCTTCAGGTCTTCTTTATACTCGTCCAGTGTGCTGAAGTCGGAGACATTGTCAGCAAATTCATCATTGAGCTCCGGAAGCTGCTTCTCCTTGACGCTCTTGATGGTAACTTCAAACTTTGCGGGCTTTCCGGCCAGCTCCGCAGCGTGGTACTCTGTCGGGAATGTCACGTCCACTTCGCAGGCTTCCCCGGGGTTCTTCCCGATGAGCTGCTCCTCAAAGCCCTCAATGAAGGAGTGGGAACCGATGGTCAGCGGATAGTCAAAGCCTTCTCCGCCCTCAAAGGTTTTTCCGTCCACATAACCCTTGAAATCAATGGTTGTCTGGTCTCCGTCCTTAATCGGGCGGTCTGTGACCTCTACCAGACGGGAATTTCTCTCGCGGACTGCCTCGAGTTCCTTCTCCACATCCTCGTCAGTAACGGAAGTATCCGCTTTCTTAACCTCAATGCCCTTGTACTCGCCGAGGGTCACTTCCGGCTTTACGGCAACTTCCGCAGTGTAGATAAAGCTCTTGCCCTTCTCCAGCTGCTCAACGTCAATCTTCGGGCTGGAAACGATGTCCTCGCCGCACTCTTCCACAGCCTTCGGATAGGAGTTATTAATGCAGGTATTCGCCGCATCCTCATAGAAAATGCCCACGCCGTAAATCTTCTCGATAATCTGAAGCGGAGCCTTGCCCTTCCGGAATCCCGGAACATTGAATCTTCCTCTATTCTGATTATAGGCCTTCTTGATTGCCTCGTTAAAATCTTCCGCCGGCACTTCCACCGTCAGCTTGATCATGTTCTTCTCTTCTAATCTTTCCGTCTTTACACTCATTCCAGTGAGTCCTCCTTTACAATCGCCGTCCATACAGGCGCTACACTACGAAGTAGCATTATATCATAGACCCCTCATGAAATGCAACAGTATTCCAAAAGAAAAATCCTCCGCACAGCCGCCTGTACAGAGGATTTTTCCGCTGTCCGGCACCCGCCGGAAAGCCGTATTATTTATATAATATCTTATCGCTGACATTCGCCGCCGCCATCGGGTCCGCAAGGAGCCTGACCAGCTCCAGGCCGAAATCAAAAACGAACCCGAGCCCGCGGGAAGTCGTGATATTCTGGTCCGTCACCACGGAAGCCCCGGTATACTTCGCACCGTTCAGCTGATCCTCGCACCCCGGATAGCAGGTCGCCCTCTTATCCTTCAGTATTCCGAGCTTTCCGAGAACCATGGGCGCAGCACAGATCGCGGCGATCCGTTTTCCCTTCCGGTTTGCCTCCACCAGGGCGTCACCCAGCTCCTCGCATTCCATCAGGTGTGTCGTGCCGGGCTGTCCTCCCGGGAGAAACAGCATATCCGGTTTATCAAAGTCTACATTTTTCAGCAGATAATCCGCCCGTATGCCGAATCCATGGGATCCCCTTACTTCTCTCTTCCCCGTGACCGAAACAAGCTTTACCGTAATACCCGCCCGTACAAGAATATCTGCAGTTGCAAGGCACTCTACTTCTTCCAGTCCGTCTGCCATAAATGCGTATACCAGTGCCATTCAGTCTTTCATCCTTTCTTCTCTACCGTCATGTCAATTCCGTATCCCGTCCGGGACGGAACCCGGTTTTCCCACTATTAATCCATTATAACACGCAATTCAAAGAAAGATGATACAAAAATATATATTTTTAATTGTCAGGGCTATTTATCCGAAAATCTGCAGTTTTGCGATTGCAGACGCTGATTTCGCGTATTAAAATAAAACTATTCATATGACAAACCCATAATTTTTATTCATCTTGAAAGG